>URYO01000043.1 GCA_900552195.1 uncultured Sutterella sp.
TACGCTTCATGGCTACCGTTACCATTTCCGTACCGGATGCCAGAATGGACTGTTCCATGATTTCATTGGATTGAAATTTCAGGATTTTGATTTTGAAAAACAGACCGTCAGAATTAGCAGACAGCTTGTTGGAAACCTGAAACTGAAAGAAAAAGAATTTACGCACCCGATCGTCTGAAATATCCGATGATTCAAACCATTGAACGCGGAAACATCAACGGTTTCAAACGCGTTACATGGGATGAAGCTTTAGACAGAGCCTGCGAAGCAATCCTCAAAGCAAAAGAAAGACAAAAAGAGCTCGGATACATTCCTATCTGGGAGCACTCCAAGACATTGCTTCCGTACATGGGACCGTACCTCAACACTTACGGAAACATGTCTGCCGGCAACCAGCTCGACAGCAACTATGCCGGTATCGGTAAAGGTGTCTTAGGTCACCCAGCCTCTGACATGCTGAACTCCCGCTTCATTCTTTGCTGGTCGGCCGACTCTCAATCCACCTCTCCTCACCTTCCCTTCATCATGACGAAGGCTAAGGAAAGAGGCATACCTATCGTCGTCATCGACACGCGTTACACTGGAACAGTCGGTGCAATGGGTACAGGTGCTGACGGCATTCCGGCCTGGATCTGCCCGCGTCCTGAAACCGACTCTGCCATCCTTGCGGCAATGGCTAATACCATTTACCGCCGCAAACTTCATGACGAAGCCTATTTGAAGAAACACTGCTTCGGTTTCTACCCGAATGATTCTGTTGTCAGCCAGTCTCCGATCAATGATCCGATGACCGGAAAACCGTACAAAGGACAGCGTTTCACCGTTCCTGCCGGCGAGTCTTTCGTTGAGTACTTAGATTCTCTGCAGAAACAATACGGCGGCGAAGCCGGCGTTCTGCGCTGGGCCTCCGAGCTTTCCGGTGTTCCTGCCAAGACAATCGAAAATCTAGCCATTAAGTACGCCACAACAAAACCGGCCTGCATCTACTCCGGCGCAGCTTCCGGCGGCGCTCAACGTTCCGGCAACGGTCTCTACTTCTGCTGGCTGTCTTTGGCATTAGCCGCCATGACAGGCAACGCCACCGTTCGCGGCGGCGGTTTCGGTCCGCTCAGAAGAACTGACGGCATGGCACTGAAACTTGGTCCGGCACCTAAGTTCTGCGAAGCCAAGAAATTTGCTCCGATCCGCTTCTCTCTGTACATGCAGTCCAAAGTTCTGGAAACAGGTTTGGACAACCGCACCGCTCAGCAGCTTCGCGATGACGTATTGAGACTCAACGGCATTGACCTCGGTCCGAATGCTCACCTGGAAATCGACATGATTTGGAGAGGCGCCGGTTCAGGCGACCGCTTCAATCAGAGTTCTTCCATCAATCCGAAGGTCCTCGCCTATAAGAACCTGAAGTCCATTATTTCCTGCGAACGAGTTCTGTGCCCGTCCGCTCGTTACTCGGACATCATCTTCCCGGTAGTCACGCAGTTTGAACAGAACTACTTCCACGGCGGTCGCGTCAAGACCGATACCAACGTCGTTCGTCAGCTGATCGATCCGATGTACGAATGCAAGACGGACAACGAAATTAATGAACTCTTTGCCAAACGCCTCGGTATTCCTTGGAGCATGAACGGCATGACTGACTTGGATGTCATGCGTCAGCAATGGGCCGGCGCCAAACTGCCCGAAGCCTATAAGAAGATTGATCCGGATATGAAGCTCCCGAGCTTTGAAGAAATGCTTAAAACAGCAAACCTTCAGCTGCCTGTTCCTCCGGAAGAAAGCATCATTCCGTCTGCAAAATTCGAGCCTGGAAAATTCCCGACCGATACCGGCATGATCAACTTCTATTCTCCGTTCCTCGCTTCTCGCGACCGTGTGGTTATGGGTGTACCGTCTGCACGCTACGTCAGGCCGCCGCAGGGCTACGAAGACATCATGGAAGGCAAGAAGAGCCCGGCTTCCGGCAGAGTCTATACCCTGCAGTACACAACTCCTCATCTGATTCACCGCTGCCATTCCGTCTACGACAACACTTCGATGCTGATGGATACGATTCCGCACGGCGTCATGATCAATCCTCAGGATGCTGCTCAGAGAAATATTCAGGACGGCGAAAAGGTCTATGTCTATAACGACATGGGCTGCACCAAGCTTAAAGCGATCGTTACCAAAGCTCAGCCGAAAAGCGTTGTGTCCATCACACAAGGCGCCTGGTACCAGCCGAGCAAGGACGAAACTTACGAAGCTTGGTTCGATGCGGACTACGACGGCAAGGCTGAAAAGCATGTCGTTCCTGTCGACGTCGGCGGCTGCATGAACGTACTCCTGACAGACCAAGATACCGGCGTATCCGACCCGGTCCTGAACAAGGAAACCGGCGACTCGTGCGGTATGTACGTCAACGGACTTCTTTGCGAAGTCAGCAAAACTCTGCCGAATTTCGGCTAATGACAACCGTTAGGAGAAAACATCATGACACAATGGGGTTTCTATTTTGACCAAACCCGCTGCTACGGTTGCAAGACGTGTACCGTTGCCTGCAAAGAATGGAACGAAGGCCGCAGAGGCGATGCCAAGATCAATGAACTAAAGGATTTGCCTCAGTACGAAACGCCTGAAAAATGGCAGGCCGGCAGTGACGAATCTGCCAGCAACCTTGCGATGCTGCGTAAATTCGACATGAAGGAAACATGGAGAAGAGTGACTTTCGCAGAACTCGGCGACAATCCTCCGAATGTTGAGATCGCTCCGCTCTCGATTTCCTGCAACCACTGCGAAAACCCGGCCTGTATCCCGGTCTGTCCGGTAAAGGCAATCACTAAGGAACCGGAGTTCGGCGCCGTCATCGTCGACTCTTCGAAGTGCATCGGCTGCGGCAGCTGCGCAAAGGCTTGTCCTTGGGGCGCTCCTCAGTATTACGAAGATCTCAGCAAGACTGCCTTTGATGATCCGAAACATCCGAAGATGACCAAATGCGACATGTGCATCGATCGCTTGAAACAAGGACTCAAACCGGCATGCGTTGCAGCCTGTATCGGCAGAGCACTCGAATGCGGTCCGATCGAGGAACTTAGGAAACGCCACCCGGATGCGACCATCACGGCTTTGGGTTTCGAGCCCGGCAACACTAAGCCTTGCATCCTCTTCAAATCGAGAACGTTTAATCCCGGAAGTTAATTTATGAATCAAGCACACATCTCGGAATTTGTCATTGCCTCAATGAGGGCAGAGACATTCGGCACTTGGCTGATCGAAGGCTTTAACACGCGAACGGTCAAGCTGCTGGATTGTTACTTCAATTTTGAATCTGCCTCCGGGCGGGAGTCTCTTATCGAAACGGCGAGGAAAATTCTCGACGACAATGAATTAGAAACCTTGCAGAGAGCTTGGTCTCAAGTTTTCTGCATCGGTCCGGGGTGTGTTCCTCCGGAAGAAAGCGTTGTCAAAACCGGTTTGTCGATGCAGGAACCGCGAGACATGGCGCTCGACTGGTACTATCGATTCAAGATAAAACCGGCGGCAGGACTCCCCGCAGACAACCTCGGCGTAGAGCTCTTGTTCCTGGGTCGAATTCTTTCTTCAATTCCGGAAGACAATGAAACGGAAAAAACGAACGTCCTCAAAGAGACCGAAACTTTTGTTCGAGAAAGACTTGCTTGGACAAAGGATTTTTATGTCTCGCTCGAAAACAAGAAGGACAACCCCGACTTTTCTCTGATTCTTCCTTTTGTAAGCTTAATCCTCGAGTTCATTGATGAACTTTCCGGATTTCTTTCAGAGCACTTAGAAAGCGTTTCTGAAAGCTAAGTTTCGCTTCTATTTGAAAAGGCTGTGATTCCATCTAGAATCGCAGCCTTTTTGTCGTTCTTCCGGCCTGAAATTCAGTTCATTATTTTTGTGCAATTTATCCTGAATTCGGCAAGATTTGCTCTTTTACTCTCAAAGTCGCTTAATATCTCAGGAGTTTAGAAATTCCTTAGGAAGAACAATGAGTTTGCTCAAAGACAAAAAAATCCTGCTGACGGGTGTGTTATCCAACCGCTCAATCGCTTACGGCATTGCCAAGGCCTGCCATCGTGAAGGTGCTCAGCTCGCTTTCACTTACCAGAATGAAAGATTCCTGGATCGCATCACAGGTTTTGCCAAAGAATTTGACAGCGAAATCGTCCTTCCGCTGGACGTTGCCGATGACGCTCAGATTTTTGCTCTTGCCGAAACCCTAAAGACAACTTGGGGCACTTTAGACGGCGTCGTCCACTCCATCGGTTTTGCTCCTCGTGAAGCCATTCAAGGCGATTTCTTAGACGGTCTGTCTCGCGACGCTTTCAAAACAGCGCTGGATATCTCCGCATACTCCTTCCCGGCCTTAGTTAAGGCACTCGTTCCTCTGATGGAAGGTCATCCTTCTTCCGTCCTCACGCTGACCTACTTAGGCAGCGAGCGCGTCGTGCCGAATTACAACACTATGGGTGTTGCCAAGGCAGCTTTGGAAGCTTCTGTCCGCTATCTTGCCAACAGCCTCGGTCCCAAAGGAATCCGCGCCAACGCTATTTCCTCCGGTCCGATCAAGACTCTGGCAGCCAGCGGCATTAAAGATTTCTCCAAGATCCTGAAGTACATGGAAACATCAGCTCCGCTCAGACGCACGGTTACCATCGACGAAGTCGGCAACACGGCAGCTTTCCTGCTCTCGGACTATGCTTCCGGCATCACAGGCGATAATGTTTATGTCGACGCCGGTTTCCACTCCATCGCTGTCCCTGATCTTCTGGAATAAGGATTCATCATGCATTTTTGGGCTTTTATCGGAAGTCTTCTGCTTGCTTCGGGCGTTGCTATGGGCGCGTACGGTGCGCATGGCTTGCGAGCCATCGTGGACGTACCTCGTTCCATCGAAGCATTTGAATATGCCGTTCAATATCAGCTCATCAGCGCTTTAGGCTTTTTTGCTATTGCTTGGGCAACGAACCACTTCAAAGCCGGTTTGGTCAATCTGGCCGGCCTTCTGCTTCTGATCGGAACGATCGGCTTTTCTCTGAGCATCTACCTTCTCGTTCTTGCTCAATGGAGACCTTGGCCTTTGGTCACTCCGATCTCCGGCGGCTTCATGATCGCAGCCTGGATCGTCATGGCCATCGCATGCCTGACCTCTAAGCCGAAACACAGCTCTTTCTATTAATAAATCGTTTTGTTCCGGAAGATCAATGCTCTCTTCTCTGCCTTATCCGCTTCTCTTTGTGTCCGACTGCTCCGAGCGGCCGCCGCAAAAGTATATCGACAGATACCTAAGCCCGGCCCTGCTGAAATATGCGGAAAACCATCCTCTGGAACAAAACGCCATCCTCTGGAGCCGACTGCTCCTTCTTTCCATTCCTTACCAGCAGCATCCTGAAGATCCTCCTTTGATGATCGTTTCGGATCGCTTTACCAAAAGCCTGACGCTGGGCGGCGACTCTTATCACTACTGTAAGACTGACTGGCAAGGGGACAATCTTGCGCTGGTCGTCTCCGACCTGCCGGTTTTTCTTTCCTTCAAATCTTTTGATTCGGTCAATGATCATTTGAAGGAAATTGCCCGACTGCGTTTCCCTGCCATCATTAACAATTGGATTGATCGTCAGGAAAATTCCGAACTCGCCTTCTACCAGTACTGGACGCTGAGTGAGTGTCTTAAAGATCGAGACGATCCGACTGTTCGGATCAAAATCGATGATGACGACTGTTTGACCGTCCGCGGTTCCAGCGTACTTCTGCGTGAGACCTTCCAGTTTTGGACCTCTGAGGATTGGATCTGTACAGTTCAAGGACCGGCCCTGACAAATTTGCTTTACGAAGTCAGAGAACCGGAAAAAACGCTTCAGCTGCTCGACGAAGCTTTCGAGAAATTTGGCACGGAGTAGAAAATGACAAAAGAATTCAGCACCGTAGGAGTTTTCGGAAAACGAGATTCTGTCGATTACGAACCTCTGCGCATTATTGCCGAGCTGCTCATTAAATCCGGACGCCAAGTTCTGTTGGAGAAAAAGCCGGCGGAAGCACTTTCGCTCGGCGAAGGCTATACCCGAGACGAAATCGGCAAGAACTCCGACCTCATCATCATTTACGGGGGTGACGGAACTTTCTTAGGGGTTTCACGCCGAATGGCGCATTACGATGTGCCTTTCATCGGCGTCAATGCCGGTCGTCTCGGTTTTGTCACTGACATTCCGTCGGACAAAATGGTCGAAGAGATATCAGAGATCCTAAGCGGCCACTATTACACGGATACTCGCTGTCTTCTAGAGGGCATCCAGATTCGTGACGGCAAAGAGATTTACCGCAATGTCGCCGTCAATGAGATCTGCGTCTCTCGCGGCAACTCCGGCGGCATGATTGAGGTCTCCGTCTCGGTTAATAAACTTCCGATGAGCCGCCAAAGAGCCGATGGTTTAATTGTTTCCACACCGACGGGTTCGACGGCTTATGCATTGAGCGTCGGCGGCCCGATGATTTATCCGTCAGTTGCGTGCACGCTTTTGATCCCCGTTGCTCCCCATTCGCTGGCTAATCGCCCGATCGTGATCCCGGAGAACTCGCTGATCGAAATTACGGTGACGGATATGAGAGACGCCACCCTGTATTTCGATATGCAGGACAATTCCGAGGTTTTAGTAGGGGATATCATTAAGGCCTCCCCCTATCCTCATCGCGTTAAAATTCTCCATCCGAGTCGACACAACTACTTCGATACGTTGTGCAAAAAATTACATTGGAATTACCTTCCCACGGACCGATAATCTCTCATGCTCTGTTCACTGAATATTCGCGACTTTGTCATTGTTGACAAACTTGATTTGGAATTTTCAGACGGTTTTACTGCACTGACCGGTGAGACCGGCGCAGGCAAATCGATCCTCATTGACGCACTTCAGCTTCTTTTCGGTGCTCGCTCCGATCCGGAAGTTATTCGTGCCGGCGCCCAAAAGTCCGACCTTACAGCCTGCTTTACGATCAACGACAAGATCAAAAACTGGCTTGAAGAGCGTGAACTTACCGGTGTCAACGGCGAGCTGGTTTTAAGAAGAACTCTGGATATCAAGGGCCGAAGCCGTTCTTGGATCAACGGCACACCGTGCTCACTGTCCCAGTTAAAAGAACTCAGCCATATGTTGGTCGTCGTTCACGGTCAGCATGCGCACCAATCTCTGCTTCGCAAAGGTTCTCAGCTCGAAATGCTGGATGCCTACTCTGGTCTTCGTCCTCAGGTCGATGCCGTTCGTTCCGCCTGGACGCAGTGGCGCGAAGCTCAAAAGACTTTAGAAGAAGCGCGCGAAAGACAAGCGTTTAATCAAGCCGAACTCGAACGCATGAAATGGTTCTTAGAAGATATGAAAGAGCTTTCTCCAGTCAAAGGGGAATGGGCTCGCATCAACGAAGAACACACGCGCCTTTCTCGTTACAACGATATTATTGATTCATGCCAGAAAGCTCGAGAAGCGCTGACTGAAGCCGATTTCAGCGCATTGGAGCTTGTCGACTCCGCAATCAGCGCCATCGGCGATGTGTCGGACGTGGATGCCAAACTCGAGAAAATTTACACACAGCTCAACGATGCTCGTGAGATCATTGACTCCGCTTCCGACGATGTTGAGCACTATCTTGACCGTACGGACTTTGATGAAGGCCGTTTCGAAGAACTCGATCAAAGGATCAACCTTTATCTCGAGCTGGCTCGCAAATATCACATTGAACCGGATGAACTTTATGCAGAGATGCAGAAGGTCACCGAGAAGGCCGCCGAGATGGAAGGACTGAGCGATCTGACGGCGCTCTTTAACAAAGCGCACGAAGCAAAAACTCAGTACGACAAACTTGCCGGAGAACTCTCTAAAGAACGTAAAAAGGGTGCACTGAAGATGCAAAAGAGCATCACCGATGTCATGCAGACGCTGGCAATGGCAGGCGGCTCTTTTGAAGTTGCGGTGACGCCGGCAGATGCGCCCTCTTCCGTCGGTATCGACCACTGTGAATTCCTCGTTGCCGGCCACGCCGGCGTGCCGCGCAGATCTCTTTCCAAAGTTGCGTCCGGCGGTGAATTGGCGCGTATCAGTCTTGCGATCGCGGTTACCGATACGATGACTGCCACCGTCGATACCCTGATCTTTGACGAAGTGGATTCCGGCATCGGCGGAGCAGTTGCCGAAACGGTCGGGCGTCTGCTGGCTCAGCTCGGCGAGCATCAGCAGGTTCTCTGTGTTACGCATCTTCCTCAGGTTGCGAGCTGCGCTTCGCATCACTTCAAGATTGAGAAGAAAGCCGCAGCTGAGGGCGAAGCTCCGGTCTCCAATGTTTATCCGCTCAGTGAAGATCAGAGAGTTAGAGAAATTGCCCGTATGCTCGGCGGCTTGACGATTACACAGAAGACGCTGGACCACGCCAGAGAGATGCTAAGGCGGTAATCCATCTGCCTTCTATCGAGTAGGGTTTCGCTGATTTCCAGCGAACACCCTCTCACACCGCTGCCCATACCGGTCTGGTAGGCCAAGTCA
>URYO01000044.1 GCA_900552195.1 uncultured Sutterella sp.
GATTTCAGTCTTCATTTTGAGAGCTCTGTGCGTGGCATCAGTGAATGTACTGTACCATACGGTACATTATTTTATGGGTAACAATATGAAAAGACGTAATTTCGGGCTGAGCCTTATCTCCTTATTGTTAATGACTCAGGCACCGGCCTTTGCTCAAGAGAAAAAAGAAGTTTGTTTGGTGGTTCCTTTTCCTCCGGGCGGCGGCGGAGACAACCTGGCTCGGTCCGAAGTTGAATATTTGTCCAAGAATTTAGGGAGCACGGTATGGATTGCGAATCGTCCGGGAGCCGGCGGCAATATCGGCACAAGCTCGGTCGTACAGGCTGCTCCTGACGGCAAGACCTTCGGCTACGTCACGAACGGCATCTTCTGCGTCAACCCGCTCCTCTACAAGACGACAAACTTCGATCCGATGAAAGATCTGATCCCCGTCGGACAACTTTCTAAGATCGGTTTGATCATGGTTTTAAATCCGAAAGCAATTCCCGGCGTGACGGATTTACCCTCTTTGATCAAGTACGCCAAAGAGCATCCCGGTGAAGTTAATTTCGCCTCCTCAGGCGTGGGGACCACAAGCCACCTCGCGGGTCAGTATTTTGCTCAGGTAACAGGTACAAAACTTACTCATATTCCCCATGCAGGCGGCGCGGCGGCTCTGGTTGAAGTATTGGCCGGCCGTATTCCTTTCATGATCGACGTGAGCAGCAACGTTCTTCCTCACATCCGCAAAGGAGCCTTAAAGGCCCTTGCCGTTACGACGCCCGAACGACTGACAGCTGCCCCTGAAGTCCCGACGATGAAAGAGGCCGGTGTCGACGGTTATGAACTTTACGCTTGGGACGGATTCGTGCTGCCGAAGGGAACGCCGGCTCCCGTAGTAGAAAAATTCTCCAATGCCATTAAGGCATTAAAGAACTCGGAAGATGCCAAGCAAAAAATCTTAAAGCTCGGCGCGGAACCGGTATTTTCGGGCGCAGATGAATTTGCAGCCTTTATTGCGGCAGAAAAACCGAAATGGAACTCGCTTGTTTCTGAAATCAAAGCAGATAGCCACTAAAATTTGCCCATTATTTACGTATTGAGGAATTAAAAATGCAGCCGATGTTGGATACGTCACATCTTCCCCGAGTCCCGGAATGGAAAAAGGCCGGAGATTTCGAAGATATTCTTTACGAGAAATCAGAAGAAGGGATTGCCAAAATTACGATTAATCGTCCGCAGGTGCGCAATGCATTCCGTCCCTTGACCGTTAGAGAAATGGAAACGGCTTTGGCAGACGCTCGTGACGACGAAAACATCGGTGTCATCATTCTTACCGGCCAAGGAAAAGATGCCTTCTGCTCCGGAGGAGACCAGAAGGTTCGCGGCAACGGCGGCTATGTCGGCGGCGACGGCGTTCCGCGTCTGAACGTTTTGGATTTCCAGCGTCAGATCAGAACCTGCCCGAAACCCGTCATTGCAATGGTTGCCGGATGGTGTGTCGGCGGCGGTCATGTTCTTCACATGATGTGCGATCTTACGATTGCTGCTGACAATGCACGTTTCGGTCAAACCGGTCCCCGCGTCGGTTCTTTTGACGGCGGCTGGGGTGCATCCTACATGGCCCGCATTGTCGGACAGAAGAAGGCTCGCGAAATTTGGTTCCTTTGCCGTTTCTATGACGCGACAGAAGCACTGGAAATGGGTTTAGTGAACACGGTGGTTCCTTATGAAGAACTGGAAGCCGAAACCGTGCAGTGGTGCCGTGAGATTCTTGCCAATTCTCCGATTGCTATTCGCTGCTTGAAAGCCGCCCTGAATGCGGACTGCGACGGTCAAGCCGGTTTGCAGGAACTTGCAGGCAACGCCACCCTCCTGTATTACATGACCGAAGAAGGCAAGGAAGGTAAAGAGGCTTTCCTTGAGAAGCGTCGTCCTAACTTTAAGAAGTTCCCTCGTCTCCCCTAAGCCGAGAGGGAATATGTCGATCGATTTAGATCACAAACTGTCGGTTCTGGCCGCAGCAGAGGAAGTTCCTGATGCTGTGGCCGTCCGCAGCAACGGTGATTGTCTGACGTACAGGGAACTTGCCAAAAAGGTCCGAGACATCCTGCCTCGACTCGGTGACGCGCGCCCTTACCCGCTTGTTGCCCGTCCTGATCTTGAGACGCTGATTAAGGTCTTCGCGCTCTTGGAGCGAAAGCAGCCGATCCTGCTTCTCCATCCGGGTCTTACCGAGCACGAACGCAATACGCTCCTCTCAAGTGTTGAAGGACTGGATCATCATTTGCCGGAAGATACGGCTGTCATCTTGTTTACTTCCGGAACTACGGGACTGCCTAAGCCCGCGATCCTTACCCGAGAAGCATTGACTGCCAGCGCCGAGGCCTCTCGAGACAACATTCCTCTGAGTCCCGGCGATGTTTGGCAGCTGTCGATTTCACCCGCACGTATCGGAGGCTTCTCCATTCTGACGCGGTCTTTGATCGCAAGATCGGCAATTGCGCTCGGGCCGAAGTTTTCTCCGAAAGAATACCTGCGCCGTCTGGAGGTTGATCACGTTACCTACTCTTCTATCGTTCCGACGATGCTGCGCATGATTTTTGATGAAGCGCCCGAATGGCGCCCGTTAAAAACATTAAAAGCGCTTTTAGTCGGCGGGGCTCCGACTTCAGAAAAGCTGAAAGCGGAGGCCGAGGAAAAAGGCATCCCGATTATTCTGACGTACGGGATGACAGAGACGGCAAGCAATGTCGTGACAACACCGTTTGCGGAACGCTATCAACGCACTTCCGGAAGCGGAAAAATCAATAAAGGCGTACAGATAAAGTCAGAAGACGGACACCTCTTCATCAAAGGACCGATGCTGATGCACGGTTATTGGGGAAGAGAGCCCTTGGTGCCCGGCGCGTGGTTTGACAGCGGAGATATCGGAGAAGTCGATCCGGACGGCTCTGTGCGCGTCTTTGCCCGTCGTAAGGACGTCATCCTGAGCGGCGGAGAAAATGTCTATCCTGCGGAAGTTGAAGAGGCGCTGGAAACAATTCCCGAGGTTAAAGAGGCGTTGGTTTTAGGTCTGCCCGATGAGACTTGGGGTGCCATTGTGACGGCGCTGCTCGTTCCGAAAGATGAGCAGAAATTGCCTTCCGATGCAGAACTGGCATTAAGACTCAAGCCTATCCTGGCTTCTTATAAGTCTCCTCGACGGATTGCCTGGGTAAAGGAGCTCCCGAAAACAAAAGCCGGCAAACCGGATCGGAATGCCGACAATCTGAAAGAGGCAGCCTTCCGGACCCTTCACTACAAACACTAAAAACACAAACGGCTCGTTTCCAGAGCCGTTTGTTATATGGAAAGCAGTTTTTTACCGCTTACTTCTTCGCTTCATCCGAAAGTTTCACGGGAATGAATTCTCGACTTCCGTTCCTGTCAACGAGAACCGCCAGGCTGCCTTTGGCTTTGCTGACGACTTCGTTTAAGTCCTTTTCGGTGCGGATCTTTTTACCGCCGGCGCTAATGATGATGTCACCTCTTCGCATTCCGGCTTCAGCGGCTGCTCCGTAGACAGACTCGACAAACAATCCGTTGGAAACGCGTTTCTTTTCTTTGTCATTGAGCGGTCTGACATTGGCGCCGAGGGCATTGTTCTGAGAAGCGGCAGGCTTCTTAAAGTTCAATTTGCCGTCGGTGGGCATCTCTCCGACCACGATGACGAGGTTGACAGGCTTGCCCTCGCGCATTGCCTTTACTTTGACCTTGGCTCCCGGCTTTGTCGAAGCAACGGCCTGAGACAGTTCTCTGATATCGGCTATCGGCTTGCCGTTGTATTCGATGACGATGTCTCCGTCACGCAGACCGGCCTTATCGGCAGGACCGTCTTTTTCGATCTGAGCGATCAGGGCGCCTTTAGCGTCCTTCAGGTTAAAGCTCTTTGCCAATTCAGGCGTGAGCTGCTGCATCAGGATGCCGAGTCTTCCTCTGGAGACCTTGCCGTTTTTCATCAGCTCGTCTTTGATCTGAACAGCCAGATCAATCGGGATGGCAAAGGACAGGCCCATGAAACCGCCGGAAGTGGAGAAGATTTGGGAGTTGATACCGATGACTTCTCCCTTCATGTTGAAGAGCGGACCGCCGGAGTTACCGGGGTTGACGGCAACGTCGGTCTGGATGAACGGAACGAACTGTTCGTCGGGAAGGTTACGGCTTTTAGCGGAAACAATCCCCGCGGTGACCGTATTGTCCAGCCCGAAGGGGGCGCCGATAGCGGCCACCCATTCTCCGACCTTGACGTCATCGGATTTTCCCAGTTTTACGACGGGGAGGTTTTTGCCTTCAATCTTGATGACGGCAATATCGGTTTTCGGATCCGTACCGATGACTTTAGCTTTAAATTCACGTTTATCAGTGAGGTGCACGGTGACTTCATCGGCGCCGTCGACGACGTGATTGTTTGTGAGAATGATGCCGTTAGGATCGATGATGAAGCCGGAACCCTGGCCGCGGCGTTCGGGTGTCATACCCGGGCCGTTGAAATCCCCGAAGGGGAAAGGAAAACCGAAACGGCGGAGCATTTCAAGCTGCTCGTCAGGCACGCCGTTTTGCGGTCCGAGGCGCTTTGCTTTTTTAACTGTCGAAATACTGACGACGGCTTTACCGTTGTCCTCGACTAACTTTGTAAAGTCGGGCAGACCGGAAAGCTGGGAAGTCTGAGCGTGGGCTTCATGAAAGAAGGATACGTTGCCGAAAGAACCGGCAGTTAAGGCCGCTGCACAAGCGATGGTCAGGACAGCCGGCTTAAGGAGCTTATTGAAAAACATGCTTCCTTTTCTCCTAAGAAATGAGCGGAAAATTGCTTTCTATATTAAGTTTCGGACTTAATTAAGCCTTAATCTTCAAAGAGCTAAGGTAAAAAATTATGTCATCTATCCATCAGCCTCAGGGGGTTGATCTTCTACGGCAGCCTTGCAGATGGGAAAGTCGATGCTGAAGCAGACGCCCTTTCCTCCGATGCCTTCGGAAATAGACGGTTTGCCTCCGTGCAGCTCTGCGACGCGCCGCACAATCGCCAATCCGAGGCCGGTGCCCGGAATCGTTTTCGTTCCCTCCGCTCGATAGAAACGTTCAAAGATTCTTTCGCGTTCGGCTTCAGGTATTCCGGGACCGTTGTCGCAGACACGGATCGAGGCTTCCGTATCCTTGATCAGGGTCTCAATTCGTATTTCGCCGCCTTCAGGGGTGTAGCGCAGTGCGTTATCGCATAAATTCGTCAGCAGCAGCCGAAGGGCGTCTTCGTTTGCAACCACGACCGTTGGTGTTTCCGACACTGCCCACAAATGAATGTGCTTCTGTTCGGCGATGGGACTGAGATCTTCTGCAACGGAACGAGCCAGCTGCGTCATGTCCACGGGAAGGAAAGGTCTGGAGCGGTTGTCCGGGTCGAGGCGAGCCATCGTGAGAAGCTGAGTCACGAGTCGAGTTGCACGCTTAACGCCGTCCTTTAACCGTCCGAACGCTTTTGCCCTAGCCTCATCCGTCTTTGCTCGTTCGGCGAGCTGAATTTGCAGTGTGAGCGCGGTCAAGGGTGTTCGAAGTTCATGGGCGGCGTCGGAAGCAAATCGCTGCTGGGCCTTAATGCTTTCTCCGAGCTGGCCTAAAAGGTCGTTTAAGGCGTTCACCAAGGGCACAATCTCTCGCGGCATGCCCTTCATGGACAGAGGCTGCAGAGAGGTCGGAGACCTTCTGGCAATGGCTCCCGTCGTTTTATTAAGTGCATGAAAGCCTTGTCCGATGATGACCCAAACCACAAGTCCGACCAGCAGGATCATGACAAAAAGCGGGAGCAGGACCGGCTTAGCCGTTTGAAACGCGATTTCGCTGCGGATAAATCTCGGCTGTGCGGCCTCGACAATCTGGCCGTACGGATTTAAAAAGGTATACGCGCGCCATGTCTTGCCGTCCAGCTGGAAGTCAGAAAAGCCCACGCGGTCCATTACCGGCAGGGATTCCATCCGTCTGGACAAGGCAACGGTGCCGCTGATCGGATCGTAAATTTGTACGACGATGCTCTGCTCTCGGTTGCCGAAGCGGCGCTTGAGCTGTACGACGTCCTGAGAGCGAATATTGTCAAAGGAAAGAGCGACTTCGCGCAGGGAGTCATCCAGCAGGCGGTCGACCTCCCGCTGGACCGAGTAATACATAGCGGCTCCCGTGGCTATGGTTGTCAGTGCCAGTACGATGCTTAGGGCAACGAGGAGCCGGGTCTTAATTGAGTACATTAGGTTTCGAGGACGTAGCCTACGCCGCGGACGGTCTTGATACTGTCTTCACTGAGTTTTTTGCGAAGATGATGAATATGAACCTCAATTGCGTTGGAGCCGATTAAAGATTCGTAGTTGTAGAGTTTTTCTTCCAGCTGAGCTCTGGACAATACGATTCCAGGACGCTCGGCCAAGGCAAATAAAAGCGCGTATTCCTTGCTGGATAAGAGTACGGATTCTCCGTTAAAGAGCACTTCGCGCGTCGAAGGATTAATGGTGAGGCGCCCTCTGCGAATGATCGGATCACTTCTTCCGGCCGAACGGCGCAGAAGCGCACGGATTCGAGCACTCAGCTCATCTAAGTCATAAGGCTTGATGAGGTAATCGTCGGCACCGGCATCGAGACCCTCAATGCGGTCGTTTACGGTATCGCGGGCGGTTGTGACGAGGACAGGCGTGTGATTTTTACGGAAACGGATTTCCTTTAATACAGCGAGGCCGTCCTTGCCGGGCAGGCCGAGGTCAAGAATGACTAAAGAAAACGGAGTGGTATCCAGGGCAATGATCGCAGAGTTTCCGTCTTTTACCCAGTCGACGGCATACCCTTCTCCTTTAAGGCCGTCAGCGACGGCTTCCCCAATCATTTCGTCGTCTTCTACTAACAGAATTCTCATCTCATTCTCCGATACCAAAATTTGCACAGTGTTTCATTCTCGAGAACTCAAAAAGCACAAGTACCGAGACTATCTCGCTATAGTTGGTGTAAAAAATTATCAGCTATTACGATACGCCATAAAGGATGGAGGCGCATATGAACGATTATCCGATTGTAACGGATGAGAACGGGGTGCCGAGGGCTCCGGTTCCCCCAAGTTTAGTGACGGTTACTCGCGTGGTTTATGCACTGCATGCACTATCCATTTTGATCGGTGTCTTTACCGGTGCCTCTATCGCGACGGCCTTTGTCTTCGGATGGCCTTCCATTATTGCCGTCATCATCAATTACGTTGAGCGCAGCGACGTGCGCGGAACCTACTTAGACAGTCATTTCTCCTGGCAGATTCGCACTTTCTCGTACGCTCTGCTGTGTATCGTCATTGTTTGTATCCTCGGGCTTGCGCTTGCCGTATTCCTGATCGGCTTTGTTATTTGGATTGTCGGCTTTGTCGTGCTCGGGATCTGGGTGTGCTATCGCATTGTTTACGGCTGGATGAGATTGTCCGACGGTCGGCCGATGCCCATGTAATCCTGAATTGAAAGCGAGACAAACAGTTCAATAGAATTTTCTCTGATCGGCCTCGAGATACCGAGGCCTCGTCGCACAAGGTGCAGAAGGATGATTCTTCAGAATTTTTTGCTCGCGTTCCCGTTATTTTTTCTCGTCGGACTCGGATTCTTTTCCGCGAAAGTCAACCTTATTGACTTTAATGTCGGCAAGGGGCTGGCTAAGTTTGCCTTCAACATTGCAATTCCCTGCCTTCTTTTCCAAACCATTCGCGGGGCTTCGAATTTGCCGGCGCCCGACTGGAACATCGGATTGGGTTACTTCGGCTCGTGCACTCTGGTTTTTCTGTTTACCTTCTTAATCGGCCGAAAAAGTTTTCATTTGCGCGGTGATGAAAGTACTGTTTTCGGAATGAGCGCGATCTTTTCCAACAATGTCCAGCTCGGAATCCCGCTTGCTATTTCTCTGCTCGGCGAAAATTGCGTTCCGTCCATCTCGTTTATCGTTTCGCTGAATGTCTTTTTACTTTGGGTAGCCGTCACTGTGGGCGTGGAGCTTTCCCGAAGCCGTGAGGCATCCGTTTGGGGCACTTGTTTCGAAGGTCTGTGGAGAACGATAAAGAATCCGGTGATTATCGGAATCCTGCTCGGGTTTTTGAGCTCATGGACAGACATCGGTCTTCCCGGACCTTTTGAGAAAAGTCTGAGCTTACTTTCTGCATCTGCCACTCCGGTCGCATTGTTCTCCGTCGGGACGGGACTTAGCCGCTACAAGCTTTCTTCTCATATCCGCTTGACGGGAGCTTCAATTGTTCTGAAGCTTTTTATACAGCCGACGACGGTTTTCTTTCTGTGTCTCTTGTTCGGAATTACCGGAATAGAGCGGCAGGCGGCTTGCCTATTGGCGAGCCTTCCGGTCGGCGTGAACGTTTATATCATGGCGCAGGAATTCGAAGTGATAGAGGGGCCGGTTGCCAACGCTTTGCTGCTCACGACCTGTCTTTCGATGCTCACGGTTCCGCTTATGACCTCTCTGTTTAATTTTC
>URYO01000045.1 GCA_900552195.1 uncultured Sutterella sp.
AAGGGAGAGTTGATAATCTTCACGCCCTCTACCCGTACATTCTTGCAACGGATGGGATGTATGAAAGGGGGACGGAACGCGATTGATCAGTGCCATCAGAAGGGAATCAAAGGCATCGTTGTTATCAGCGCCGGATTTAAGGAAACAGGGGCCGCCGGCGCCGAACTCGAAGCTGAGCTCGTAGCCAAGATTCGCGAATACGACATGACTTGCGTCGGACCGAACTGCCTCGGCGTTGTCAACACAGATCCGAAATTCAGACTCGATGCCTGCTTTGCCGAATCTCTGCCCGTTCGCGGTGATATCGGCTTCGTCTCCCAGTCCGGCGCTTTGGGCGGCGGTATCCTGAACATCCTGCAGGATTTAAATTTAGGTTTCGCTCAATTTATTTCTATCGGCAACCAGGCCGATGTCAACGCTGATTCCGCGATCGAGTACTGGGAAAATGTCGACGACGTCAAACAGATTCTTCTCTACATGGAATCTATCGCCGATCCGAAACGCTTCCGCACCCTGGCTTCCCGCACGACCAAGAAAAAACCGATCATTGCACTGAAAGCCGGCCGGAGCGCGGCCGGGGCCTCTGCCGCTTCGTCTCACACCGGTTCGTTAGCCGGCGCCGATAAAGCGGCCGATGCATTACTCAAACAGTCCGGAGTAATCCGCGAGTTTTCTCTCCAGGACCTCTTTAACACTGCAAAAGTGTTCAGCCACTGCCCGATTCCTAACGGTAACAGAGTCGCGATCGTAACCAATTCCGGCGGTCCCGGAATTATGGCCACCGACGCGGTTTGCGAGCACGGAATGGAAATGGCACAGCTTTCTGATCAGACCAAAGAAGCTCTTCGCTCCTTCCTGCCGGCAGCAGCCTCCGTTAAGAATCCGGTCGACATGATCGCGTCAGCTCCGCTGGAACACTATAAAAAGACATTGGAAACGGTGCTCGCTGACGACGGCGTTGATATGGTCGCCGTCATTTACCTGCCCTTCCTCGGTCTTAAAGATATTGATGTCGCCAAAGCCGTCATGGAAATCCGCACCGCTCATCCCGACAAACCCATCGTCGGCGTCTTCATGACAAAGAATGAATTCTTTGCACACCTTTCCGAGACAGAGGTTAACGTTCCTTTCTTCATGTTTGCCGAACAGGCTGTGGAAGGTTTGGCTCGTTTGAACCAGCAGCGTCTCTGGCGCGAACGCACCGAAACCCCTGCACCCCGCTTTTCTGTTGACACCGAAGCCGTCGAAGCTGTCTTCAAGCAGGCCGCTGCTGATAATCGCGTGCAGCTCACAACCGGCGAGTCTCTCCAGGTTCTCGCTGCTTACGGCATCCGTGTCTGCAGAGACGGCGAAGCCAAAAATGCCGATGAAGCCGTCGCTTTAGCCGACAAGATCGGTTACCCGGTTGTAATGAAGCTCAACTCCAAGAAAATTTCTCATAAAACCGACGTCGGCGGTGTGCGTGTAGGTATCAAGGACGCAGCTCAGCTCCGTGCTGAATTTGCGGATCTCGTGAATAAACTCACGGAAAAAGGTCTTATGGACGGCTTTGAAGGCGTCATTATCCAGGAAATGGTCAAGAGCGACCGTGAGATGGTCTGCGGCTGCGCCAAGGATCCTCAGTACGGCCAGATGATGATGTTCGGATTAGGCGGCGTATTTGTTGAAGTCATGAAAGACGTGACTTTCCGCCTCGTGCCTCTCACCGTCGAGGATGCCTCCGACATGATCCGCTCTGTAAAAGCCTATAAACTTCTCGCCGGAGCCCGAGGGGCAGTTCCTGCACAGATGAACAAGGTCGAAGAGACATTACTTCGTTTGTCTCAGCTCGTTGAAGATTTTGCTTTCATCGATGAACTCGATATCAACCCCTTAATGATCAGTGATAAGGACGGCGAGCCTATCGCAGTTGACGGAAGAATCAAATTTAATGCGACAGAAGCGCTCGTTGCTTTGTCGATTGCCTAACAATTTATAAAAAAGGAAGATAACAGTGTTCCAAATCAGATTACACGGCCGCGGCGGTCAGGGTGTCGTGACTTCAGCAGAAATGCTGTCGCTCGCAGCCTTTACCGAAGGCCATTACGCTCAAGCTTTCCCAAGTTTCGGCAGTGAACGTACCGGAGCACCGGTTGTCGCTTTCGCCCGCGTCAGCGACAAGCCGATTCGTCTTCGTGAGCCGATCATGGAACCCGATGCCGTTCTTATTCAGGACCGCACTCTGCTTGAAAGTGTGAACGTCTTCTCCGGCCTCACAGAAAATGCCTATGTTCTTCTGAACAGCTCCCAGTCACCTGAAGATCTCGGTCTGGAAGACTTGGTTAACCGCCTGCCTAAGGGACACGTCATTACGCTGCCCGCGACTAAATTCGCCTTAGCCCGCATCGGCCGTCCCCTCCCCGGAGCCGCTATGCTTGCAGGCTTTGCCGCTCTGACCGGCAAACTCAAACTCGAAAGCGTCCAGCAGGCTTTCCAAACACGCTACAAGGGAAAAGTGGCTCAAGCTAACGCCGACGTTGCAGCGGATGCTTACTCCTTTGTTTTAGAAGCTAAGAATCGTTTATAAAGGATCGCCCCAATGCTCAAACAAATTGAAGGCTCTTTAGGCGTCGCTGAGGCTGTGGCACTTTGCCGCCCTGAAATCATCTGCGCCTACCCGATTTCTCCTCAGACGCATATCGTCGAAAACCTCGGCGCTATGGTCAAAAAAGGAACGCTTGAAAATTGCGAATTCTTAAACGTTGAAAGTGAATTCGCAGCGATGAGCGTGGCTATCGGCGGATCCGTCGCCGGCGGCCGTGCCTACACAGCCACTGCTTCCCAGGGGCTGCTTTATATGGCTGAAGCAGTTTACAACGCCTCCGGCCTCGGTCTTCCGATCGTCATGACCGTTGCCTCCCGCGCTATCGGTGCCCCGATTAACATTTGGAATGACCACTCCGATTCCATGAGTCAGCGTGACTGCGGCTGGATTCAGCTCTTTGCTGAAGACAACCAGGAAGCCGTTGACCTCCATATTCAGGCTTTCAAGATCGCCGAAGAACTCTCTTTGCCGGTCATGGTCTGTATGGACGGCTTCGTTCTGACGCATGCTTTCGAAAGAATGGATATTCCTTCTCAGGAGCAAGTTGACCAATTCCTTCCTCCTTACGATCCGCGCCAAAGCTTGGATCCGGAACAGCCGGTTTCTATCGGCGCGATGGTCGGTCCCGAAGCGTTTACCGAAGTTCGTTACCTTGCTCATGCCCATCATCTGCAGGCACTCGGCGTGATCGACAGAGTCGCCGAAGAGTACAAAGAAATCACCGGCCGCAAGAGCGGCGGCCTGATTGACCTCTACCGTGCAGAAGATGCTGAAGTCATGGTCGTCGCCTTGGGCTCGGTCATCGGCACAATTAAAGACGTGATCGACGAGATGCGCGAAGACGGAAAGAAAGTCGGACTCCTCGGCATTAAATCTTATCGTCCCTTCCCTGCCGCAGAAGTTTTTGCTGCCCTCCAAGGCGCCAAGACAGCGGTCGTGATTGACCGTTCTCTTCAGGTCGGTATCGGAGGTGTTGTCACGGACGATGTCATCCGTTCAACTCGTAAACTCTCCGACCTCGACATCTGCTGTGTCATCTCCGGTCTCGGCGGCCGCGCCATCACGAAACGCAGCCTGCACAAGGCCTTCGACGCTGCGCTTAAAGGTGAACTTCCGGAACTCACATTCCTGGATCTCGATAAAAAAGTCGTTGAGGACCAGCTGAAGCACGAACAAGAAGAACGCCACTCCGGCCCGATGGCCGAAGCCATTGTTAAGGCCGTTGCCGACCTTCACAAAGGAGATCTCTAAGCCATGAGCGAACATCAGATTAAGTTTTATCAGACCGGTACTTTCACGGTCGGCAACCGACTTCTCCAGCCTGACCAGAGAAGCGGACAAGCCAATATCGAAAGATATAACTCTTTGAACTCCGGCCACAGAGCTTGCCAGGGCTGCGGCGAAGCCTTGGGTGCCCGCTACGCGGTGGACGCAGCCATGCGCGCGACGGAAGGCCGCTTAATCGCTGCCAACGCCACCGGCTGTCTGGAAGTTTTCTCCACACCTTATCCGGAAACCAGCTGGCAGCTTCCCTGGTTCCATTCCCTTTTCGGCAATACGGCTGCTGTTGGATCCGGTATGGCCGCGGTTGCCCGCGTCAAAGCCAAAAAATCCGGCAAACCGCTGGTTCGTGTGATTGCCCAGGGTGGCGACGGCGGTACAACTGATATCGGTTTCGGTTGCTTGTCCGGTATGTTCGAAAGAAACGACGACGTTCTTTACATCTGCTACGACAACGAGGGCTATATGAACACGGGCGTTCAGCGTTCGTCCGCTACGCCTCCGGCAGTCCGCACGGCAACCACACAGATTGTCGGCAAGCACCCCGGCAACGCCTTCGGTCAGGGCAAAGACGTTCCTCTGATCGCCATGGCTCACGGCATCCCTTACGTTGCCACCGCCACAATTGCTGACTTAAGAGACTTGGAAAGAAAAGTTGCCAAAGCCATGACTTTCCACGGTGCCCGCTATATCCACATCTTGGTCCCATGCCCGCTCGGCTGGGGAGCCAAATCGGCCGACACCGTCAAACTGGCTCGCTTAGCTGTTGAAACCGGTCTCTTCCCGGTATTCGAATCTGAATACGGCGAGATCACCAAAGTCACTAAGATTCGCCAGCTCCAGCCGGTTGAAAATTACATGAAACTCCAGAAGCGCTACGCTCACCTCTTCGGACCGAAGGGTGACGCCGATGCCTTCGCTCGTATTCAGGCGATCGCCCAAAGAAATATCAGAAGATTCGGCCTTCTCGGCGAGGAAGAACCTGAAATTATTCCGCCGTCTGTTCAGGCTGATGAACGAGCCGACAAAGTTTAAGGATTAAATCCCATGAAAAAACCTTTTGCTATCACATTAGATGTCGGTACCTCCTTGGAGAACCGTACCGGCTCTTGGAGAACGCTTCGTCCGACCTATGTCCACAAGCTTCCTCCCTGCAACCATCAGTGTCCTGCCGGAGAAGATATTCAGGGCTGGCTTTTCTACGCCGAAAGCGGCAATTACGAAAAAGCCTGGCGTCATTTAACCAAACGCAATCCTCTGCCCTCCTGCATGGGCCGCGTCTGCTACCACACCTGTGAAGGCGCCTGCAACCGCGGCAAGCTGGATGCTTCTGTCGGCATTAACTCTGTCGAACGGTTCCTCGGCGACAACGCTTTGGAAAACGGCTACAAGTTCGTCAAACCCGAACAGAAGACAGGTAAGAAAGTCTTGATCGTGGGCTCCGGCCCCGCTGGCCTTTCCGCCGCTTATCAGCTCGCGCTCAAGGGCCATGATGTCACGATCAAAGAGGGCAGTGCTGAGGCCGGCGGCATGATGCGCTACGGTATTCCTAAGTACCGCCTGCCCCGCCGAGTGCTCGATCAGGAAATCGCCAGAATTCTTGATCTCGGCGTCAAACTCGAACTAAACACAACCGTCAAAGACATCAAAGAAGAACAGAAGGCTCATGGATATGATGCCGTCTTCCTCGCAGTCGGCGCCGGAATGGCAAAGAACGCCTATATCCCGGGCGGCGACGCCAAACACATGCTTGACGCTGTATCCGTTCTCCGCTCCATGGAAGGTGAAGCAGAGCCTCTGCTCGGCCGTAAAGTGGTGGTCTACGGCGGCGGCAATACGGCCATTGACGTTGCCCGCTCCGCGAAACGTATGGGTGCCGAACCTTTGATCATCTACCGCCGTACCCGCGAAAAGATGCCGGCTCATGACTTCGAAGTAGAAGAAGCGCTGCAGGAAGGCGTTTCCGTGAAATGGCTCTCCACCATTACGGAAGCAGAAAATCCGAAGGAAATCCGCATCGAGAAAATGGAACTCGATGAGAACGGCAATCCTCAGCCTACTGGCGAATTCGAAACCGTCGAGGCTGATACCGTTGTTCTGGCCCTCGGTCAAAACGTCGACCAGAGCCTCATCGATAAGATCCCCGGACTCGGCATCGAAAAAGGCGTTGTTAAAGTTGACCGCTTCATGAGAACCGGCGTCCCCGGCATCTACGCCGGAGGCGACATGGTTCCCGGAGACAGAAACGTCACTGTCGCCATCGGTCACGGCTATAAAGCTGCCTACGGTATTGACTGCTACCTGAAAGGCAAAGAACCGGTTGATCATCCGAAGAAAGAAATTGCTACCTTCGAAAGTCTCAATACCTGGTACTACTCCGACGCACCCAAGACAGTTCGTCCGATGCTCGACCTCGTCCGCCGTCAGAGCACCTTCGATGAAGTTCAGCACGGCCTAACGGAAGAAAACGCTCTGTTTGAAGCTCGCCGCTGCATGTCCTGCGGCAACTGTCTGCAGTGCGATAACTGCTACGGTGTGTGCCCTGATAACGCCGTGATTAAGACGGGTGACGACAACGTTCCCTACATCTTCAATTACGACTACTGCAAAGGCTGCGGCGTTTGCTCCAGCGAATGCCCCTGCGGTGCAATCAAGATGGAGCCTGAATCCATCTAACGGATTTGACTTGAAGTAAGTCAAACGGTCGTGTTCCTCTTCCGGAACATGACCGTTTTTCTATTTAAGCAGTGAGAAAGCTCAGAACTGCCGTTTTATGCTCTCGAGAGCTTTCATTTCAATTTTTCCAATGTCTGCAAAAGGAATGCATCTGCGCCTTCAAAAATCATTTGGGCGGATAAAGCTGCAAGAATCAAACCGGTGAGTTTGCTCAGCACAACTAATCCGTTCTTTCCGATGGCTTTCTGAATATAGTTGGAAACCAACAGGAGCGCCCCGACACAGATGACGGCCGCACTGATGGAAAGATATGCCAGGAAAAATCCCAATCCCGTTTTAATTTCACCGCCGTAAACCATCAGCACACCGATGGAGGCCGGCCCTAAAGTAATAGGAATCGCCATCGGCACAACCGCCAGTGACTGGACGGAGTCTCCGGACGGAACGCGAAGGGAGTCGCCTCTGACCAAAGAAACTGCCGTTAAAAACAGAAGTGCGCCGGTACCGATTCGAAACGCATCCAGCGTAATGCCGAAAATCTTGAATATAAACCCGCCGAAGAAGAGGAGCACACCGCTGATAATCAAAATCCACAGCGTGATCCAAATCGCTAACGTATTTCTTTCCTGAATTGTGTTGTCCTTAGTTACCGACAAGAAGGCAGACATCACAGAAGGCGGCGTCAGCAGAAAGAAAAACTTTACAAAAAGTGCAAAACAATCAGATAGAGTCATTTTGACAGTTGGTTAAGTTCAGAACGATATCCGGAATGACTGCGAAAAAAATTCTCTCCGACGAAAACCAGAACGCCGGCCCATATAAGGATAAATCCAATTAAGCGGTCAACCTGCAATTCTTCCCCGAAAAAGAACAACCCGATAAAAAACACCATGGTAGGACTCAGGTATTGAATAAAACCGACAGTTGAATACCGAACTTGCTTTAATCCATACGCAAACAAGATAAGAGGAATCGTGGTAATTGGACCGGCGGCAATCAGCCAGAATTTATCCCAGCCGGTACCGTTGACGAAGGTCAAATCTCCGTTTCCCGCAAAGTAAAAAGTTGCCAACAGCGCTACCGGAAAAGCAAACGCCGTCTCCAGTGTCAGCCCCTCCAGACTCCCTAAGGGTGCCATTTTGCGAACGAGACCGTAAAACCCGAAAGTTAGTGCCAGCGTGAGACCCAGAGCCGGGAATTCTCCTTGTTTAAAGGTCACCCACATCACACCGGCACACGCAAAGATGATCGCCAGCATCTGAGCTTTATTTAATTTCTCTTTTAGAAATACTGTTCCTAAAAGCACCGAGACCAAGGGATTCATAAAGTAGCCGAGCGAAGCCTCCAGCGTCTGATTGGTGACAATCGCGTAGGTATAAGTAGACCAGTTGGCTGTAATCAGCGCTGACGACATTAAAAATACCGCCACCGTTCTCTTATCCGTGACGGCTTTCTGAATCCATCTCCATCGCCTCGAACAAAACAAATAAACCGCAAGCAGCGCAAACGTCCATAAAACACGATGGATCACAATCTCCGCCGGAGCTACATGCTGCATTGCATGAAAATAAAACGGATACAAGCCCCAAATAAGATAGGCAACTAAAACGGAAATCACGCCTTTATTCATAAAAATTCTCTTTAGTTATTACCTTCCGGTGCATTCAACACTTCTGAAAGTTTGAGACGCCCTTTGCCGTAATCTTCCAGCTCGGCCATAATCGTGGGAACATAAATGTGTTCTTTCCAGTCTTCGTAGTTTCCGATGAAAATCACGGTTTCTTTTGCAC
>URYO01000046.1 GCA_900552195.1 uncultured Sutterella sp.
CAGCACGGTAGCCAAAACGCTGGACGAGTGCCGCCGCAGGCGTGACGAATGGGTAGCGAAGAAGAACGGAGTAATAAGCTAAGAGTCGTTTGACGAAAAAGCGGGTAGTCCTTCGGGGCGCCCGCTAATTTTATTGCCTGTCGGAATCGTCTTGAAGACGTTGACGCTCGTTCGCATGGCTTGTACAGTGAAACGATCATTTCCTTAGGAGCTGTATTATGCCATTCGTTAGAATTTGCGTTACAGGCGATGAAGAACGCCCCACGTCAGAACAAAAGAAAGAGTTAATCGCAGGCGTGACGAAACTCGTCGGCGATGTTCTTGGAAAGAACACCTCAAACATGGTTGTCATCATTGATGAGATTCCGATGGAAAACTATGGAATCGGAGGTAAGACCGTCAGAGAACGCCGCAAAGAAAAACAAAGCTAACGATCAAAAGAAAAACCGAACCGGCCGCAAGACCGATTCGGTTTTATTACATCCGATGCGTCGGATTACTCTTTCTTCGTCTGGACGAGTTCAAGCGGAGCAGAGTCTTCCTGGACGACACGTTTGATGCGTTTGCGTCCGAGCTTGGGCTTGGGAGCCTCTTCTCTGACGGGAATGTCTTTTTTCGTGGTTCCGACGAGTTCAAGACCTGCTTTTTCAAGCATCGGTTTCAGATCGACCGGTTTCTCAATGGAAGCGGCTTCTTTCTGAGCTTTGACCGGTGTGGCAGTTTCAACCTGTTTGGTTTCGACAGGTTTGACATCTGCCGGTTTTACGACAGTGTTCTCTGTCACAACGGGTTTAACAACCTCAGTCTGGACGTGCTCAGGTTTCGGAGCTTCCTTCACAGCTTCTGCCTTGGGAGCGGCGGAACTGACGGCCTGAACCTCGGAATCGTGGCTTTCGACTTTGGTTACAAAATCTGCAGCCGGTTTGCGGGGTGCCCTTTCACGTCTCGGACGAGCGTGTTTCGGAGCTTCTTCCGTAAGATGCAGCTTGTCTGCTTCCACACGAGGCAGATGTTCGTCAGCACGGATGGTAGCCGCGTTCACCTGAGGAACGGCGTGTTCACTCATGACAACGTCTTCGATGGCGGCAACGACCGGAGAGACAGGTGCGGGCGGCACAACGGATCTTGAGGCACGCGGTTCTCTGTCGCCTCTGTCCTTGCGCAGACGACGTGCTCTGCGAGTGCGAGGACGCTGTTCTGTGGCGTTGGACTGTGATTCAACGGACGGCACTACACGGACGGCAGTTTCGACGATGATTCCTTCGACGGCATCTGCCGGAGCTTTCTTTTCTTCAGCCTGGACAGCCGGAGTTTCGGCAGCGACAGGCGCCGGAGTGGGAGCCGGTACGGGTTTTTCAACCTGCGGCTGAACCTGGACGGCTTCGACGGGCGCCGGAACGTTCTGTTTTTCAACAGGTTTTACTGCTTCTTCAACAGCTGCCGGAGCTTGAACGGGCTTGGCACTTCTTTTATCCTGTAAAGCGCCGTTTTCCTTCAAAGCCTTGCGAGTACGTTCGATTCTTTCAGGCTTTTCTGTCTTTTCGACAGCGGCCGGACGAACGGCAGGAACATTCTTGGCTTTTTCAACCGTCTCTTTCTGGCGTCTGTCTTCAGTCTTGGTCGGTTTTACCTGACGCGGCTGTTTGGGCGCGCGCTCAACTTTTTCCTGTTTAGCGACAGGCGTACGTGTCTTACGCTGATCGTCTCTTTCCTGACGACGATTCTTACGCTCGCCGCGCTCTTTTCTGACGGAAGATTTGTCGCCGCGGCTGGATTTGTTCTTGGCTTCTTCTTTCTCTTCAGCTTCAGAATTTCCGGTGAAGAAAGCAAGAATCTTCTGGAAGAAGCTCTTTTCTTTCTTGGCAGGTTCTTTGGAAGGTTTGGCAGGCTCAACGTGCTTCGGAGCGTCTTCTCTGACGGGCAGGCCTTTGATGACAGGGATCTGACGAGGCTTAGTAGAAGGCGCGACGTTCTGAGCTCTGGAGTAAGGAGCTTCGGGCTCAGGAGCAAGCTCTTCCACGCGCTTGTAGCTCGGAGCACCTTCTGTCAGCAGCTGATCTTCGGTGCGAAGGCGTTCGATCTGATAGTGCGGTGTTTCGAGCGTCTTGTTCGGGATCAGGATGACTTCAATGTGGTGACGATGTTCGATCTTGGCGATGTCGTCGCGTTTTTCGTTCAGCAGGTACGTTGCAACATCGACCGGAACCTGGGCCTGAAGAGCAGTGGTACCGTCTTTGAGCGCTTCTTCCTGGAGAATACGAAGCACTTGAATCGCACTGGATTCGGTGTCACGAATAGCGCCGATACCGTTGCAGCGCGGGCAGGTGATGTGGCTGCCTTCGTACAGAGACGGACGAAGTCTCTGGCGGGAGAGTTCCAACAAGCCGAAGCGGGAAATCTTGGCGATCTGGACGCGGGCTCTGTCGTGACGAATAGCTTCTTTGATGCGCTGTTCGATAGCACGCTGATGGGCCGGATCTTCCATATCGATGAAGTCGATGACGATCAAGCCGCCGAGGTCACGCAGACGCATCTGACGCGCAACTTCTTCAGCAGCTTCTTCATTGGTGTGGAAGGCAGTGGCTTCGATGTCTCCGCCGGCGGTGGCGCGGGCGGAGTTAACGTCGATGGCAACCAGGGCTTCAGTGTGGTCGATCACAATCGAGCCGCCCGAGGGGAGGGGAACGGTTCTGGAGTAGGCCGTTTCGATCTGATTTTCGATCTGGAAGCGGGAGAACAGGGGCACATCGTCCATGTAGCGCTTGACACGGTTGATCATGTCAGGCATGACGTGGCCCATGAACTGCTTAGCCTGTTCGTAGATGTCGTCGGTGTCAACGAGAATTTCAGCGATGTCCGGCTGGAAGTAGTCGCGGATCGCGCGAATCACGAGATTGCTTTCTTCAACGATCAGGAAGGGGGCCGGATTCACGCGTTCGTATTTCTGGCCGAGAGGACCGACGGGAGCGGTGACGAAGTTGCCTTCGGTGTCTTCATACTGCGGTGTGGCAGCTTCAACAATGGCCTGCCAGAGCTGGAGAAGGTAATCAAAGTCCCATTTGAGTTCTTCGACCGTACGGCCGATACCAGCGGTACGAGCGATGAGGCTCATGCCTTTCGGTGTCGGGAGCTTGGACATGTTTTCACGAAGCTCTTCGCGTTCTTCGCCTTCGATACGACGGCTGACACCGCCTCCGCGAGGATTGTTCGGCATAAGGACGAGGTAGCGACCGGCCAAGGAAATGAAAGTGGTCAGTGCCGCACCCTTGTTGCCGCGTTCTTCTTTTTCAACCTGAACGATGAGCTCGGTTCCTTCGGAGAGTGCTTCTTTGATGGTCGCAGTGCGAACATCAACACCTTCTTTGAAGTAAGAGCGGGAAATTTCTTTAAAAGGGAGAAAACCGTGGCGTTCTTCGCCGTAATCGACGAAACATGCTTCCAAAGACGGTTCAATACGGGTGATTACGCCTTTGTAGATATTGGACTTTCTCTGCTGACGTTCGGAAGACTCGATATCAATATCAATGAGCTTCTGACCTTCAACAATAGCGACACGCAGCTCCTCAGCATGCGTGGCGTTAAATAACATGCGCTTCATCAAGCACTCCTCAGTCACTGACGCGGACCATAGGCGTGCCGTAGAGAAAAGATATCAAACAGGTTCCGGAACAAGTGGAACGGGCAAAGGGATCTCCCTGAGTGAATCGCGGAAATTGTCCGCAGGAGGCTTTATAAAATCGAGAGAGGAGACCGCAGTGCAGGCACAATTATCCCTTCCCGTTAGGCAGGAATAGGCAGGCCGATCGAAACAGCGGAGGTAAGCCACTCTCTTTTTCCAATACTTTTGCTGCACGAGTGCAGCATGTGTTCCAAAATTTGTGCGCGCATCAACCGGATGCTGCGCCCCGTGTTAATAAAAATTCTTTACAGCAAATGACCCGAAGGCCATTGGCGAGCTGCGACGATTCGAAAATCGGAGCACCGCCTATCATTCATTACAAAATCTCCTGCCGGCATCGTTGCGAAAAACGATGTTTAGCGTGTTCCGTTCATCATCGGTCAGCTCAAGCGGAGAGACCCTAGAATCGGTACGCATCGCATTCCGTTTGTCGTCAAAAGATTACAATCGGCGGAGGTCATTGAGAACAGTTGAACCGACAGATTTCAGACGCGCAAACCTGCGGCGCCGAGTTGTTCTGACGGTCAAACCTCTCGCACAGGATTTTAGAACAAATGATGAAATCTCGCCAAAATAATGAGCGAACAGACCCAAAAAAGGGTCGTACTTCTGCGAAAAGCCGCACCCGCAGCGGAAAAGATTTGTTAGCAGACTTAAACATTTTTGCGTCGACCGGAAAGGTCACTCAGCGCCCAAAGCCAAAGACTGCCTTACCAAGGGTGAAGACATCGGCACAAGAACCGAAAGAAAGAAAAGCCGCCGAGCCGAAGGTTATCTTCAAGAAGGTTGACGAAAGCAATGACGGTCAAAGACTGGATAACTTTCTGCTTTCACAGCTTAAAGGCGTGCCGAAATCTTTGATTTACCGCGTAGTGCGTTCCGGCGAGGTCCGAGTCAATAAAGGACGAGCTCATGTCGACACTCGTCTGCAGAGCGGAGACGAAGTTCGTATTCCGCCGATCCGCTATACCGAAAAAGAATCCGAACATTCGGCACCTCCCTTGAAGCTCTCGGAAATGCCGCCGATTCTTTTTGAAGATCAAAACATCATGGTCGTGGACAAACCGGCCGGTATGGCAAGCCATGGCGGCAGCGGCATCTCTTACGGTCTAATCGAACGAATGAGAGCGAGCCGCCCGGAACTTCCGTTCCTGGAACTCGTCCATCGCTTGGACAGAGGGACTTCCGGCGTATTGGTGCTGGCTAAAACTCGGAAAGCTTTGGTGCGACTCCACGAAATGATCCGCGAAGGAGAGATGCACAAGACCTACCAGGCGTTGGTTAAAGGGGATTGGCAGAACGATCGTCAGCACGCGAAGTTTCCACTTTTTAAGTACGTCACGCCCTTGGGAGAGCGTCGTGTGCGCGTTGATCCGGAAAACGGGCTTCCGAGCCACTCTATATTTAGATTGAAAGAACGTTTCGGACCGGTTTCTTTAGTTGAAGTCGATCTTCTTACCGGCCGTACCCATCAGATTAGGGTGCATGCAGCAGAGTTAGGCTTCCCGCTGGTCGGAGACGAGAAGTATGGCGATTTCGCATTTAATGATGAAGTTGCCCACGGTTCGCTGGGTGTGCCGTTCAAACGGATGTTCCTGCACTCAGGCAAGATTTGTTTTCATCATCCGATTACAGGAGAGGAACTCGAGATTGAAGCTCCGCTTCCTAAAGATTGTGTAGAGCTCATTGAGGTTTTAGAGCAAAGAAAGGCTCAGAATAAATAGCTCAGTCCTCAAACCTACTAAATCAGGAAAAAGAAGAATGCACGCTCTGAAGATGGCCGTTTTTGACTTTGACGGCACCTTAGTTGATTCAGTTCCTGCGATTGCCCGCGGCATCCAGTTGGCAAATGAAGAAATCGGGATTGCGCCTGTCAGTTATGAGACGGCAAAGAGTATTATCGGGTTAGGCTTCAAGGACATCATTCCGATCGTGGCGCCGGATCTTCCTGAAAGCGAATACGGCCGATACAAAGACATTTACGTACGCTACTTTCTTCAGAGCGATCCATCGCTGAAACTGTTCCCAGGCGTGCTGGAACTTCTGCTTCATCTTAAAGATTCCGGTATAAAAACCGCGATAGCGACAGGCAAGAGCCGCAAAGGCCTCTCAAGAATCGTTAATCGGATGGATATCTGGGGTTATTTCGATGATTCCATCACCGCCGATGAGGCGCTGCCTAAACCGGCCCCATTAATGCTCAAGACTCTGACGGGAAGGAACGGTCTGCAGGCAGATGAAATTGTGATGATCGGCGACACCGAACATGACATTAAGTTTGGCAACGCAGCCGGTGTCCGCACGATTGCTGTGACGTGGGGTGCGGCGCCGATAGAGCGTCTGGAGGCTTACGGGCCCGACGCTATTGTCAGCACCATGGCTGAGCTCAAGACTAAGCTCGACGAGTTCGCTTAGCACCGAGAATTCCGAAGACAGTCGGAAGCTTAGGGAGCGACAAATCTTGTTTTTTCCAATCCGCTGCGGAGAACGTGCGAATGCGCTCTTCCGGCCCGGAGATGTCTGTGGCCGCGAGAATAAGCGTCGTAGGCGCGCAGTTTTTAACAAGATCGGCGAGCATGCCGCTGTTGCGGTAGGGTGTTTCGATGAAGAGCTGAGTTTCTCCTTCCGAAGAAGCGCTCTTTCTTTCAAGATCTTTAATTGCATTGGTGCGGGCAGGCTCTTTAATCGGAAGGTAGCCGCAGAAACGGAAATGCTGTCCGTCCATACCGGAAGCCATTAAAGCTAAAAGAATAGAAGACGGTCCGACGAGCGGTACGACGCGGATACCAAGCTTATGAGCTTCCGCAGCGATTTGTGCGCCTGGATCCGCGACGCCCGGACATCCGGCTTCGCTCACAATGCCGATATCGTTTCCTTCCAATGCAGGCTTGAGCCAGCCTCGTACCTTTGCAGAATCCGGACGATGCCCGATTTCTTCAATAGAAAGCGAGGCTATAGGCGATGGGTGGCCGCAGAATTTCAGGAAAGCTCTTGCCGACTTGGCGTTCTCAGCTAAAAAGAACTTGAGTTCACGAGCCGTTTGAATCGTGTGTTCGGGCAGTGTGTCGTTCAGTACCCCATCGGCGATAGGGACCGGCAGCATGAAGAGCTTTCCTTTATTCATCAGTTAAGCTCCGGAAGAACGTGAATGCCGGCCTGAGCAAGCATAGTCGTCAATTCAATCAGCGGCAGTCCGATGATGGCGGTCGGATCGTCGGATTTGCACTCGGCGACTAAGGCGATACCAAGTTTTTCAATTTTGGCTGATCCGGCGCAATTGAAAGGCTTCTCGCGTTCAAGGTACTCACGAATGCCTTCCGGAGGCAGATTGCGCATACGGATAAATGTCGGGACGACCGTGCTCTGCAGATTTCCTTTGGCGTCAATGACGGTCATGGCAGAATGGAATGTAACGGTCTGACCGGACATCTTGGAGAGCTGCTTGAAGGCGTTTTCGAAATTGCCGGGTTTTCCGACCGGACGACCGTTTAATTCCAAGACCTGATCACAGCCGATGACCACGCAGTGCGGATGCTGGGCGGCAACTGCCTGAGCTTTCAGTACGGAAAGGCGCAGTGAGAGATCCTTCGGGCTTTCTCCTTTGAGCGGCGTTTCATCGACGTCGGGAGAGCAGGTAGTGAAAGGGATCTGGAGACGCTCTAAAAGCTCGCGTCGGAAAGGAGAACTTGAACCTAAAATTAATGCGGCTTTGTTGTCCATAATTGGGTCGTTCCTAAAAGCACTCAAACTTGAAAGAGACTATTCTAGTTCAGTGCTTATCGCAGAAAGAGAGAAATTCAATGTCCGCATACCTAAAACAAACCGACTATGTGAATGCTTATGACCTGGCCAGAGATAAGAAAGTCATCGAAGGGCAGGCAAAATTGTCGGATCTTCCGCGCTTAAAAGACATGATTCTTCCGACCGAAGGAACCGTGACATACCGAATCTGCGGAATGACGGCTAAAAAGGGATGGCCCGGCGCCGTCATGGAACTCGCGACCGTTGTTCCTTTGGTTTGCAATCGCTGCACGAAACCGATGGATTTCAAGATTGAGAGAGAAGTTGCTTTCCGCTTCGCTAAGAGCGAAGAAGAAGCCGATTCGATTCCGATCGACGAAGATGATGACACCGAAGTCATCGTCGGCAGCGACAAGCTCAATATTGCCGACTGGATTGAAGAAGAACTGATTCTTTCTCTTCCCTTGGTTCCGGCTCACGAAGAAGGCTGTCAGACCGACGGACCTGAAGAGTCAAAAGACGAAGTTCAGAAGCCGAATCCTTTTGCAAAACTCAAAGATCTCAAAGGTTTGCGTAAGGTCTAAGGTTAGTGTAGAATGCCTGATTTTCCAGGAGCGGAAGCGTAACTGTTGCCCGCTCGATTTTGAAAGTTAGATTTTAATTTACGTGGGGTTACCATGGCTGTTCAGCAAAATAAGAAATCGACCAACAAGCGCGGCAATCACCGTGCTCACGATTTTCTGACGAACCCGCCTCTGGCTGTCGAACCG
>URYO01000047.1 GCA_900552195.1 uncultured Sutterella sp.
CCTGTCTATAATGTGCAGGATGAGGGACGGGTGGTAGTGACTATTACCGTAAATCCCGCAGGACAGGTGATAAGTACTAGTATCAACAAACGTACCAATACAGTAAACGCTTCGTTGCGGAAGGCTTTTCTTAGGAGGTACACCCTTTTTTAAGGTTGAATTAAGACTAATAAGACTTCAAACTTACATTGTGAACAAATATTTCGGTTCACATACACCAAGAAAAAGTTTCGGTCTTTTTAAGGACTTAAAAATGACAAAAATGCCCCTTTTTCCTTCTATCCTCGCTTTGGCATTGATCGGGTACTTTGGCGTTTCTTATGCAGCTCCGGCTCAGAATGATGCGAACTGTACCGCCTGTCACTCCAACATCGGCACACTGCACACTGGTTCCAAACATGCGAACCTCCCATGCGCAACCTGCCATGACGGTACTGCCAACCATTTAAAGAACCCTAAGACTCACCCGACGGTTTCCATGAGTCCGCAGCAGTGCAGCAGCTGCCACCCGAATCAATTCGAAACGATGTACAAGGTTAACGATCATCGTATCGCTCGCGATTCCAAGAAGAATTTGAACAACATCTCTCCGAACCCCTTCTTTGATGAAGCACTCGGAGCTCACGGCTTTGTGAAAGAACACAACCTGCCGAGATCGCACGCCTATGCAGCAGTCGACCAGTTTATTGCCGACCGCTCCTTCGGCGGCCGCTTCCAACCGAAAGAAGGCTGGCTCTTCAGCGGTGACAACAGCGGTTTCTTCGGCGTCTGGGAAAAGATCGATGATACGATCCCCGGCAACGCTCAGAAGCCTCATAAACCCGGTACTGCAGCCGCAGCCAACCCTGTTTGCTGGACCTGCAAATCTACAGACGTCATGATGGACTGGGCCTACTTGGGCGACCCGAACACTAAGGCCAAGTGGAGCCGTGCTTCCAACCCGGTCGATCTGGTTCACAACATCAACCATGCTTTGAACTGCAACATGTGCCATGACCCGCACAGTGCTCAGCCCCGTATCGTTCGCGACGCATTGATCCAGGCCATGACTCGTACCGACTACCCGACACTTTATTCGGAATCCGCCAACAAGACTCCGATTGAAGTTAAGGATATGGGTCTTCGCGGCTTCACCCGCAAGATCGCCATCCTCGGCAAACCCGACAGCAAACTCATGTGCGCACAGTGCCACGTTGAATACAACTGCAACCCGGGTACCGATCCTGCTACCGGCAAGCCCATCAAGATGGACGACCCGCGCACGAACCTCTTCCCGCTGGTTGATGTCACCCGCATTGAAGACTTCTACAAACATGCTTCTTTCAAGGACTTCAAGCACAATCAGACCGGCGCTCTTCTAACCAAGATGCAGCACCCAGACACCGAAGTCTATTGGAACTCCAAGCATGACCAAATGGGCGTCGGCTGCGCAGCCTGCCACATGCCGAAGGTTAAAGATGCAAACGGCAACGTTTACACCTCTCACTGGGCAACCACACCGCGTGCATATATCCAGGAAACCTGTCTGCAGTGTCATAAGGACAAGACCGAAGCTCAGATGAACAAGGTTCTTGACTCCATGAATGCTCACTACAACGGCAAACTTCGTGAAGCCGAAGCCTCCATGGGCCAGATGTTCATCGCCTTCAGACAGGCTAACGACGCCGGTGTTGATCCTGCCGTTATCAAACAGGCTCAGGATCTCCACTCTGTTGCTCATACCAACTGGGAATGGTGGACCGCTTCCAACGGTTCTTGGTTCCACAATATGCCTCAGGCTAAAGAGTCCCTGGCAAAATCCGTGGCCGCCTCTCAGAAAGCAACAAAACTTCTCCGCGACGCAGTTGCTGCTAAAGTTGCTGCACAAGCTCAGCCCCAGGCTCAGCAGACCGCCCAGAAGTAATTTGATTTAATCTTTCGTCAAACCGGTTAACCGCCGGTTTGACGGATAAACCTAAAAGCAGGAGTTGTGAATGTCCTCCGACCTTATCTTTTGGATCTGCGCCGCAGCACTGCTTCTGCTTTTAGAAGTTTGTCTTTATATCGGCCTCCGTTCTTCTTCTAAAACGGAAGTCGAAAACACAGGGCTCAATCGCCTGGTTTATCAGGATCAATTCCAAACCCTGAATCAAGAATTGGCCGAACACAGAATCTCCAAAGCTGTCTACGACGCAGAACTTTCCGAGCTTGAGGCCAGGGCAGTCGAGGAAACCGCAACTCCCAACGTTGCATACCGCAATCCGAGCTGGGTAAAGCCGGTTTCTATTTTTCTTTTTCTCCTCATTCCCTTAACCGCTGTTTTCCTTTATTTTTCCTGGGCTAATCCTTCCCTTGTAACTTATAAAGGAACACCGGAAGCGCTGGCAGCTGCACAGTCGGCCGACCGGATCGGACAACTCAAGACTTTCCTTAAAGAAAGCCCTAGAGCGGTTCGTGCGTGGCTTGCGCTGGCTGATGAATTCGGGAGGGAGGGGCAATATAAAGAGGCCGTAAATGCGATGAATGAGGCCTTTCACGTATCTCCGAACGGAGTTGCCAAAACGGCGGATTATCGCGTTCAGCGCGCTGTCTTTGCCCTAGAAACGTCGGATCCCATGCTCCGCTCTCAGGCAGTATCTGATCTTGAGCAAGCCGTAAAGCTGGAGCCCTCCAACATTCGAGCGCTTGAGCTCGGCGGAATCGTGGCTTACCAAAGTGGTCAATACAGCAAAGCAGTCGAATTTTGGCAGGAGCTGCTGCTTCTGACGCCTCAGGATTCTCCGGCGTATTCGCGGCTCTTGGATGCCATCTCGGATGCCAAGAACCGTGCTCAAATGAACTTCAGGTTTTAGACCTTCGTAGTCAACGACATTTCGCACGGCTTGCAGTGGAAGTGAGCCGTGAGTTCAATTTTGCCGTTTCGAAGCTTCAGCGGAGTCGGTTTGATTTTCTCGCCGCGCAGCTTGCCTTGTTTCGGACAGATGTTCAAAGCGTGACGAATGCAGTAGCGGCAGCGCATGACTTCTGTTTCGCCTTTATGCTGTCCTTTCTCAAAGGCAGGTTCGGTGACTTGAGTTCCGTGAAGTTTGTAAAACTCAAGCGCCTTCTTGTTCATGACATTGCCGTGATAGTCCAGTTCTTTAACTGGGAAGACGGCGGATGTATCATCTCCTGCCTGCGGAAGAATTTCTCTCTTTTGAGAACGATCCTCTTCCAAGCGAGAGATCAGCTCTCTGCGAAGACCGTTAAGCACAGAAGCGCTCATAAAACCGGGATGATCTCCCTCAATTTGGATATTGTCGGCAACAAAGTCGGTGGAGCCGAGTTTGCCCAAGGCGCGCAGAACCTGTTCTTTGACTGCCTGCGGATTCTTGGCTTCCGGGAGAGGTTCTAAAAGAGAAACCTCGGATTGATGACCGTGACCGTCATCGGCACGGATATCGATGCCGTTCGGGCCGACGGAAGCCTCGATGCGAATCGGGATCTTTCTGAGCGCCGTCTCGGCATTCATTCGTTTAAGCCAAGCTGCGTCTTTATTGCGCATTAAGCGGAGGCCTTCTTTCAGGCCGGTGATTCGGCTGCAGGGCTCGCGCGTGAAGACTTCCCAAAGACCGGTGTCTTTTTGTTCGGCACGATTGATCAGAAGCCCTGAGAGTTCATCCGTGTCGGTAAAGAAAGTCAGGCCGTCGCCGTTATGGAGTTCTTCTTTGGTTTTAACGAGGAAGGAGCGGTCGTTAACTTTGACGACCTGGCCGATGACGGCGCCGGAATTTTTCGGCGTGCTGAAGGCCTCCATATGGTCGCTGCGGCCGTTGACAAAGTAGTCGGTTGCTCCGCGGTTGAAAGCGTTCTCGAGCGAGGGCTCAAAGTTAAATTCGACTTTTCCGTCGCTCTTAGCTTCGAAGTCCGGGTGCTTTTCCAGCCAAGCATCAAGTTCTCGACGATAGAAAGCAGTCGTGTTCTTGACGTAAGTCAGGTCCTTGTATCTGCCTTCAATCTTGAAGCTGCGAACGCCGGCGGCAATGAGGGCGTCTAGGTTCTGAGACTGGTTGTTGTCTTTCAAGGAAAGGAGATGTTTGCCGCGGCTGATAGATTTGCCTTCCTCGTCAAAGAGGTCAAACGGGAGGCGGCAGATTTGCGCGCAGTCTCCGCGGTTGGCGCTCCGGCCTTTAAAGGCTTGACTGGCGTAGCATTGACCGCTGTAGCTGACGCAAAGCGCGCCGTGAATAAAGAATTCAATTCGGGCGGTTTTCAGCGCTTCAGCCATCTCTTGGATCTGCCCCAAAGTCAGTTCACGAGCAGGGACGATCTGAGAAAAGCCGATGGATTCCAGAAACACGGCTTTTTCCGTGGTGCGGATATCGCACTGAGTGGATGCATGCAGCTGGATCGGCGGCAGATCGCACATCAGCAGTCCCATGTCTTGAACGATCAGCGCATCAACGCCTGCGTGGTAAGCCTGATGGGCGAGCCTTACGGCCTCCGGCAGTTCCTCATCGGAAAAGATCGTATTCAGTGCCATATAGACACGTCCGTTGAAACGGTGCGCGAAGGAAGCAAGACGCTCTATTTCCGACATGGAGTTCCCGGCATTGGCGCGGGCGCTGAAAAGCGGTCCGCCGATATAGACGGCATCAGCGCCGTGTTTGAAGGCTTCGATGCCGATATCGCAGGTCTTGCAGGGAGCGAGAAGTTCGAGAGTACGGGACGGTGTCATGGTTTATTAAAAAACCGGCCCATCGGGATGGATGGGCCGTGAGTGATAAGTTTGTGCTGCGAATTAACGGCAGTGATCGTATTTCAGAAGATTCTGCACTTCAGTCGAATTGCCGCGCTGTTTGGCAATATCGTACGGAGCGAGTTCATCGTTGGTACAGTAATCCTTGCGGGCTCCGGCATGCAAAAGGAGCTTGACTGTGTCAGCATCGGCTTCTCTGGCTGCCATGTAAAGCGGAGTGATGCCGCGAAGCGTTCTTGCGTTCACATCGGCGCCTTTGCTGATCAGGTACTTGACCATTTCCTTGTTGCCGGACGTGGCTGCGTAGTGCAGGGGAGACCAGTTTTTAGGATTGTTAACTGCGGCGCCGTGAGCAATTAACTTTTTCGCCACGTCGTTGTCTTTCAGGAAGATTGCGATCATCAGCGGGGTTTCTTTCAGTGTATTGGGCTGATCAACCTTGATGTTTTTCTGCTTAAGCAGCAGATCAATCACGTTGTTTGCATTCTTGCGGATGGCAAGCATTAAAAGCGGTTCGCCGGCACCGCTGGAGGTGACGGTATTCGGGTCGAGACCTTTCGCAAGCAGAGGAGCTAAGGCGTCGGCATCGTTTTTAAATGTGGCATCCACGGCATCGTCGTATGTCGTTGCGAATGCGGAAACCGATAAAAGGCAGGAAGCGGCAAGTAAAGCTAATTTGCGGTACATCATAGTAATTCAGCCTTGCTGAATAATCTGAAAAAGTTTTGGGTGGAATCTTCAGCTACTTTTTCGAGCGTCTCTCCCCGCAGAAAAGCGACCTTACGAGCAACGTAACGAACGTAGGAAGGTTCGTTGCGTTTTCCGCGGAACGGAATCGGAGCAAGGTAAGGACAATCGGTTTCTACGAGATAGCGATCGCTCGGAACCCAGGACGCGACTTCCTGAATCTGAGTTGCGTTCTTGAACGTGACGATACCCGAAAAAGAAAGATAGCCGCCGAGATCGAGCGCATCTTGAGCTATTTTCTTATCGCCTGTGAAGCAGTGGAGCACAAAGCCTGTCGAACCTGCGTCGTGCTCTTTTAACAGACGAATCGTGTCTTCCTGTGCGTCACGAGAGTGGACAATTACCGGCAGATTTGCCAGTTTTGCGGCCTCGATGTGGCGGGCAAAACGCTCGAGCTGAGCATCGTAAGGCGCTTCCTCATAGTAGTAGTCCAAACCGCATTCGCCGATGGCAACGACTTTCTGTGGTTTAGTGAGTCCGACGAGTTCTTCGATGCTCGCTTCATGGTCGTCATCCTTGGTACTCGGATGAACGCCGGCGGCGTACCAAACGTTTTTATGTGCATTGGCGAAATTTAAGCCCCGCTCGTAATCCTGAAGCGATGTGCCGGCGACTAAGGCGCCTCCGACTTCGGCCTCTTTCATGCGGGCAAAAACTTCGTCGATATCGAGCTGAAACTCAGCTCCGTCAATGTGAGAGTGTGAATCGATCAGCATTTCAGTCCAAATGTCCGAAATGAATATATCCGTTCTCGAAGCTCAGGTAGCCGCCGCGGGAACGACCGTTTTCGAAATCCCAGTCAGGCAGTACCCAGCGGTCGAAACGCGAGTCTTCATTGACGTGCGTATGGTGTGCAGGACGGTGGGTATGTCCGTGAATAATGATTTTGGTTCTATATTGTCGCACGGAACGGGCGACGTCATTGACGACGACATCCATGACTTCCTGGCTTTTTTCTTGGTTGTCATAGGCGCTCTGATTGCGCAGGCCTCCGGCCAAAGCGATACGGTGTTCAAGTTTTTCACCGAGGATCTGACGCTGGACATCGGGGCTGCGCAGGGTCGCACGGAACTGCTGATATTCAGGATCAAGCGTGCACCACATATCGCCGTGGGACAAAAGGATGTGATCAAATCCGACTTGAACCGGAATCGGGTCTGCAATGAGCTGAGCACCGGTGGCTGCGGTAAAACCTTTACCGAGCAGAAAGTCGCGGTTTCCGTGCATCACATAGATGCGGTGCCCGTTGAGGAAGAAAGCTTTGAGGGCTTCCAAAATGTCGGCATAGGCCGGAGCATGATCGTCTCCGGCCCAGAATTCGAAGAGGTCTCCGAGAATGACGAGCTCGGAGAAACGAGCGGCGTCGTTTTTGAGGAACTTGAAAAAGGCCTCCTTAGTTGCCGGTTTGTCGGCAGCTAAATGCAAATCGGCGATAAAGACGGGATTTTGCAAAGGAGGAATTTTGGAGAGACAGCTCTCAGCAGGAACAACGCCGTTGAATGACACTTAGATAACCTCAGCTTTTTCGATAACGACATCTTCGGTCGGGACATCGTCATACCAACCGACTCTACCGGTGCGGACTTTAGCGATCTTGTCAACAACATCCTGACCGGCAACAACCTTGCCGAATACGGCATAGCCCCAGCCCTGCATTGTTTCGCTCTTGAAATCGAGGAACTTGTTGTCGGCGACGTTGATGAAGAATTGAGCGCTGGCAGAATGCGGATCGTTCGTACGAGCCATAGCAATGGTGTACTTTTCATTGGACAAGCCGTTGTTGGCTTCGTTCTTGATCGGTTCGCGAGTGTCGACTTCGTCCATGCCAGGTTTGAAGCCGCCGCCCTGGATCATGAAGCCGGGGATGACGCGGTGGAAAATCAGGCCGTTGTAGTGGCCGTCTTTGACATACTGTTCGAAGTTAGAAGCAGTAACAGGTGCATTCTTGTAATCGAGTTCAATATCGATAGTGCCGAAGTTTGTAGTTAAACGGATCATTTCTTTTTCCTAAAAAATTACTTTAAAACTTTGACGGATTCGATGATGACGGGACGAACCGGGACATCATCCATGAAACCCTTGGATCCTGTCGGAGCACGGCCGATCTTGCGAACGACATCCATACCGGTGACGACTTCACCGAAAACAGCGTAACCGTCCTTCGTGGATGTGCCGTTAAGGAAGTCGTTGTCTTTCAGGTTGATGAAGAACTGGCTGGTAGCAGAATCAGGATTGTTCGTACGGGCCATTGCAATGGTACCGACGGTGTTTTTCAGACCGTTCTTATCTTCGAGTTTGATCGGAGCGTGCGTGCTCTTCTGATGCAGATTGCGGTCAAAACCGCCGCCCTGAATCATGAAGTTGTTGATGACGCGATGGAAAATCGTACCGTTATAAAAACCTTCTTTTGCATACTTGACGAAGTTAGCTACTGTCGTCGGAGCAGCTTTCTCGTTAAGGTTCTGTCTTGTCCAACACCAGCGAATAATTCCACGGGCTGCCGGGATATATCTCAGTAGTGGGCCATTTTTGA
>URYO01000048.1 GCA_900552195.1 uncultured Sutterella sp.
AAATCAACTTTATCGGATCGCCAGCATGTTTGCATTGGGGCTATGTCAATCGTTCAAATTTATTTTGGACAGTAGTGAAATAAAACATAAAGTTAATATTGAAATTGAGGATTTTTGTGCTAAACTAGATCATTATATATGAAGATCTACCAATGACAAATCCCAAGCTTCCTCCGATTCTGATCAATAAGGCAGGTTCCGTTTATTACGATTACACGTATAAAAACGTTTGGGATAGAGAACTCAAGCGGAGCAAAAGAGGCGAATCCAAAAAGATTGGGACAATCCTCGGCGGACAAAAGGACGGAAAAATTCGTTTTGATGAGGCTTTCCTTCAGGATCATCCTGAATTTCGGAACTATCAGGTTGAGAGAAGAGGTAAAGATTATGTCTTTACGCAGATCTCCGAAGAAGGCATCACTCTTGAACAGGCTCGCAACATAAAGAAGCTTCACGCCGGTGCTACTTGGGCTTTAGATCAGATCGTTGCCGATTCTCCTGTCGGGGAGTTCTTAAAGGAGTGCTTCCCAAGGAACAAAGACTATAAAAAGATCCTTTCCTTGGCGTACTTTTTAATCCTTAATCAGAACAACAACGTTAGCTTCTATGAAAGCTTTGCAGAGACGACGAGACTGCCGTATCCTCGGCCGCTGAGCCCATCGGCGGTAACTCGTCTCTTCCAGAGGATAGAACTACGTGATGCCCAGCGTTATTTCTTGCTGATGCGCAGTTATCTTCAAGAAGACGAAGACAACAAGATCATTCTTGCCCTGGACTCGACCTCAATCTCTTCTTACTCCACGCGCTTAACTCATATTGAATACGGTAAAAACAAAGACGATGATGCGCTGCCGCAGCTAAACGTTCTCTTCTTGGTAGACCAGAAGTCCGGACTTCCGATTTTTTATCGCTTTTATGACGGAAATGTTCCAGATGTCAGCACCATTCGTCATACGATTGCCGATCAGGCCCTTCTAAACATGAAGAACGTCGTTCTGGTTGCTGACAAAGGCTATAACAGCGTAAAAAACATCAACGACTGTCTGATCAATAAAGTTGAGTTCATTTTTAATGTCCGTCTGGGAACGAAAGGCTGTCTGGCCAGAGAACTCATAGATGAACATAGAAAGGAGTTTGCAGACCTCAACAGCGGCGATCCTTACACCAGGAAGAACATCGCCACAGCAAAGGTGAATTGGAAATACGATCCGCGGCCGGTAGATGGAAAACCGGCATCAAACTCTGCGACAGCCGAGCTTTATTACCACATGTTCTACGATCCGGTTATCTATCAGGAAGCGGCCAATAAGCTCACGGAATCGCTTCTCACGATTAAAAAGAAACTCATCGAAGAGGAAGCTCTCACCGAACAAGAAGAAGAGCTGAAAGAAAAATTCTTCCGGAACGATAAAGAAAAAGGCTTGGTTATTGTTAACCGCCGGGTAGACGAATACTTGAAGTACAAGGAATTTAGGGTCTTAGTCTCAGACTCGGAGAAGGATCCGGTTAAGGCCTGGACGGCTTATGCGGACCGCTGGCGCGTAGAGGATGCCTTCGCAACGCTCAAGGACCGACTTGGCTGTAACCGAATCAGGTGCTCTGACAACAAGGCACTGCAGGGGAAAACCTTCGTACAGTTCATTGCGACGGGCTTGTCGCTGATGGTTCGTTCGAGAATCCGCAGCTATATGAAGGAAAACAAGAAAGCAGGGAAACTGAACCTGGTTTACGAGAGCGACTCAAAGATCCTTCAAGTTCTAAATAACGTCATGCAAACTCGCTTTAATCACGGCTACTACTTCGACGAAGTTGCCGGTAAAAAGATTAAATACTTTGAAGCGTTAGGTGTTGGAGTTCCGGGAGCCGGGCCCGAGACACCGGAAGAGGTGCAGGATGAACCAGAAGTCGAACCGTTATTAGGTACGGATATTGAAATTTAACGAGGATGCCGGAGCCGAACTCCGGCTAGATCACTGAAAAACGCAAAATCTCAGATCGACTCTGAGGCGTAGGACAAAACGGAATGATCACTCCGAACAGTCTGCAGATAAAGAAAAACCTCGTACATCGACGAGGTCTTAGGAATTAGGTCTGGTGCCCGGGACTGGACTCGAACCAGCACGCCCGCGAAGGCGCTAGCACCTGAAGCTAGTACGTCTACCAATTTCGCCACCCGGGCAACAGAGAGCCGAGAGATTGTTAATGCACACAATCTCCTAGGCCTCTGTCAAACCGCCATTATTCGGGTTTTCTTTTTCCCTCTACCTTGGCTACCAGCTGTCCGAGGCGCATTGTGTCGTACTCTTCAAACGGCTGGTGAATCCAAGGATTGTCTCCTAGATATTCGACATAGTAGTCAGGTTCAACCTGAGAGCAGCCCTTCCACCACAAAACAGCGGTGCGAACTTCGGTCACGCCCGGATAGTTGTTCTGAAGGTGTTCGACTACCTTCTTCAAAGTCAGTCCGGAATCAACCAAATCGTCGACTAAAAGCACTCTTCCTTTGAGAGAGTCAGGACGGCTGGAAGCAATGTACTTACCGATGTCCAAACTTCCCTGAATCGTGCCGGCAGCTTCTCTATAAGAGCTGGTCGACAAAATGTTCAGCGGCATATCGAAAATTCTGGAGAGGATGTCTCCGGGGCGAAGGCCGCCTCGAGCTAAGCAAAGCAAAGAATCAAACTTCCAGCCGCTGTCATAGACATTAAAAGCCAGAGTCTCAATAAGGCGGCGATATTCTTCCCAAGAAACGTGAAGATCTTTCATTCCTATTCCTAATTATTCAAACGGGTTATGAAGCAAAATTGTCTGAGAACGATCCGGGCCGGTAGAAACAACTGCGATCGGGCAGCCGGCAACCTCGGACAGACGAGTTAAATATTTTTGTGCGTTAACGGGCAGATCTTCCCACTTTGTGATGCCGAAAGTCGGTTCCTTCCAGCCGGGGAAGTCTTCGTAAATGACTTTACACTGAGCAACTTCTTCTGCACCGACAGGCATGATATCGATTCTTTCGCCCTTGTATTCGTAGCCGACGCCTAAACGGACGGTTTCAAAACCGTCTAAAACGTCGAGCTTCATCACAGCCAGACCGCTTAAACCGTTCCATTCAACAGCGCGGCGAAGTGCGGCGCCGTCGAACCAGCCGCAGCGGCGGGGACGTCCGGTCACTGCACCGAATTCATTGCCCTTCTTAGCAATGGTTTTGCCGACTTCATCAAAGAGTTCGGTCGGGAAGGGGCCGGAACCGACACGTGTGCAGTAAGCCTTGGTAATGCCAAGAATGTAATTGAGTTTCTGAGGACCGACACCGGACCCGGGGCTGGCAAAGCCGGCAACGGTATTGCTGGAAGTGACGAACGGGTAGGTTCCGTGGTCGATGTCGAGCATGGTTCCCTGAGCTCCTTCATACAGGAACTGTTCGCCTTCCTTCATCTTAGTGTTGAGGATGTGGGAGATGTCGCGAATCTTCGGAACGATTCTCGGAGCCATTGCCAGCGTGTCTTCGATCATCTTTTCGACGTCCACGGGTTCGCTGTTGTAGTAGTTCACCAGCAGGAAGTTGATGAGCTTGCAGTTTTCGCGAACTTTTTCTGCAAATACTTTCGGTTCAGCCAGATCCCTGACGTGAACAGCGCGGCGAGCAATTTTGTCTTCATAGGCCGGGCCGATACCGCGGCCTGTTGTACCAATCTTCTTATCTCCTAAGGCATTTTCACGAGCGTGGTCGAGTGCGATGTGATAAGGAAGAACCAGAGGGCACTGACCGGAGACAAAAATACGATCTTCGGCATCCATACCGTGAGCCTTCAAGTCGTCAATTTCCTTCAGCATCGCTTCGGGGCTGACAACCGCACCGTTGCCGATGTAGCACTTAACGTGAGGATGCATAACACCCGAGGGGATCAAACGAAGAACCGTTTTCTGGCCGTTGATCACGAGTGTGTGGCCAGCATTGTGGCCGCCGTTGAAACGGACAACGCCTTGTACGCTTTCGGTGAGCCAGTCAACGATCTTGCCTTTGCCTTCGTCGCCCCACTGAGCGCCGACAACGACTACATTTTTACTCATTTCATCCTCTTAAAAAATTAACGGTTCGACGTACGAGCCGCTACCGTCCAAACACCATTGAAACAAATTAATTCTTCATCCAAGCGGAAAGATTCTTCCAGCGAAGCAACATTGTCTTCGGGAAGTTTTTCAATCACGATGTCGCCGTTTTCGCGAAGTTCACGAATGCGGGACTGCAGGGCGGCATCATCCAGCTTGTTGGGCGCCAAAATCGCATAGGGACGCTTTGTGTCCATCACGGCGATAATCTCGCGCAGGTATAACGTGAAGCCGACCGCGGGACGCCTACGTCCGAAACGCTCGCCGATATCATCGTAACGGCCGCCGCGCAGAATCGGCTGATAACGGCCGGGAATATTGACACTGAAAGTTACGCCGGTGTGGTAGTTATAGCCGGCAACATCCGCAAAATCATAGCTGACGATATCTGCGCCGGATTCACGGCCAAGCCTGCGGACTCTTTCTAAGATTTCCGGGATTTCCGGATAATCGGAAAACTCTTCAATAACTTGATTCAGGACGTCTTCCGACCCAAAGAGCATGGTCAGTCGGACCAAATCATTAACGGTTTTCTCTTTGAGAACACCTCTGAGTTCTTCCAGTGCGGAGCGGTCTTTGTGACTCAATGCAAAGAGAATTTGTTCCTGAACTTCTGCGCTGGCCGGGTCGCTGTCCAGAATGGCTTTTACAACACCGGTGTGCCCCAAGTCCAAGAAAATATTTTCCAAGCCGAATTGACGAAGGGACTCAATGCCTAAACAAATCACTTCCCGTTCGCTTTCTACACTGGAAGAGCCGAACATTTCCACACCCGCCAAGTACGGCTGGCGTGAAGCAAGAGGATGCAGAGGGCGAGCGTGGAGGACGCTTCCGACATAACAGAGGCGCGATACACCCGAACGATTGAGAATGTGAGCATCGATTCGAGCAACCTGAGGCGTCATATCGGCGCGGATACCCATCGTTTTTCCCGTGACCTGATCGACGATCTTGAAGGTTCTGAGATCCAGATCTCCGCCCGTTCCGGTCAGAAGAGAGTCAACGTACTCCACCAAAGGAGGACGAACGACTTCAAAACCATGGCTTGTCACCAGTTTTAGGAAAGAACTTCTAAGATGCTCTATGGCCCTCGCCTCTCGTGGAAGCATATCCGCGATATTTTCAGGTAACAGCCACACTGACATAAAGATCCTTTCTAAAAAAGCAATGAACCGGCCCAAACGATCACCAGCCCTAAGACTACACTTTCTAACCCGATATAACGGATTTTCTCGCTAGGAAATCGTGAGATAAATCTCACGGCACGTTTCCATAAATCGGGCGCCAACATAGGTAAAAGGCCCTCAAGTACGAAGCAGAAACCCAGTACGTACAAGAAGGCCTTCATGATTTAGATCACAAAAAATTACGGTTGTTTATTCGCTTGGACTTCACCGCGGGAACTCTTGAGATAGTCAAAGAATTCGCTGCTCGGATCCACCACCATCATGTCCTGAGGTTTATTGAAGGACTGACGGTAAGCATCCAGTGAGCGATAGAACTTCGCAAATTCGGGATCTTTGCTGAATGCTTTGGCGTAGAGTTCGTTGGCCTGGGCGTCCCCGGAACCTTTAATGTTCTGAGCGTCACGATAAGCTTCCGCCAGAACAACGGTTCTCTGACGATCAGCGTCGGCCTTGATCTTTTCGGCTTCAGCAGCACCTTTGGAGCGTTCTTCGCTGGCAACGCGCTTACGTTCAGCTTCCATACGGCGATAGACAGACTCGGAAATTTCCGGTGTGAAGTCGACTCGTTTGAGTCGGACATCCACAACTTCAATGCCTAAATCAGAAACACGCTTCTGCAGAGCTTCAGAGATTTCTGCCATTGCGCGAGCTCTGTCGCTAGAAGTGATGTCGTTTACCGTGCGGCGGTTCACAACCTGGTTGAGAACGTCACGAAGCAGCGCAGACATACGGTCGTCCGCGGCTCGTTCGCTGCCTTGGAAAGAAACCCAGTAGCGGCGTGGATCGTTGATGCGCCACTTCACATAGGAATCGATCATCAGGTTTTTCTTCTCACTGGTTTGAACCAGATCTGCTGCAGGCGTATCGATCGTAAGAATACGTTTGTCCAAATAGACGACGTTTTGAAGCGGGGCCGGCAGCTTGACATGCAGACCGGGTGTAGAGACAACGCTCTTTAATTCACCAAGCATGAAGACCAGAGCGTATTCACGCTCGTTTACCGTGTAAAGGCAGGTTCTCGCGAGCAAGGCGCCAAAGAGAACAACAATAACTAAGGAAAGTAATTTTTTCATTTCTCTGTCCTTATCTCAAAGTACGGGATAAAAGACGGGAAGTGGGCTGACTCGCGTCCGGTGTTAAAGGCGGCTGATCTCCGCCGGGCAGATTATGCGTCTGCTGGGCAGAAGAAGCAGGAACTGCCGACTGAGCGGGTGCGGCCGCAGCTGCGGGCGCCGATGTCGGGGCGGCTCGTTTCGCCAGCTGATCCAACGGCAGGTACAAGAGATTATTAGAAGACTTGTTGTCAACCATTACCTTGGTCGTGTTGTTGAAGATCTGCTGCATGGTGTCCACATACATACGGTCACGGGTCACCTTCGGAGCTTTCTCATACTGTGCGTAGACCTGATTGAAGCGGTTTGCGTCACCCTCTGCCTGAGAGACAACACGAGATTTGTATGCTTCAGCTTCCTGGCGAAGACGTTCAGCCAGACCGCGTGCCTTAGGCACAACGTCGTTTGCATAAGCCTCGCCTTCATTAATCTGGCGTTCGCGATCCTGGCCGGCCTTAACGGCATCGTTAAAGGCAGCCTGAACTTGTTCTGGCGGCTGAGCGTTCTGAATAGCAACAGACAGAACCTGAATACCGGAGTGGTAGCGGTCAAGCATTTCCTGCATCAGTTTTTTAACTTCTTCTGCAATTTCCTGCTTGGACTCGAACAAAACACTGTCCATCTTCTTACGACCGACTACTTCACGCATGGCGGATTCTGCGGTCTGAACAACTGCACCCATCGGATCGCGGGTACGGAACAAGAATTCTTCAGCGCCGTTGCCCTGCTTGATTCGGTACTGAACATTGAACATCACGTCAACAATGTTCTCATCGTCCGTCAGCATGAGCGCTTCTTTAAGACGCTGTGTACCACCTCTCAAACCGATCTCGGCCTTACGAACAGAAGAAACGTCTACTAAAGCAACGTCCTGGATCGGATAAGGCAGGTGCCAGCGGAAACCGGCATTCGTGCTTTCGGTGTAACGTCCGAAAGTGGTCACAACGCCGTTCTGACCTTCCGGAACGATATAAAAGCCGGAGGCCAGCCATGCGGCCAAAGCGATAACAATGGCTGAAACAGCCATTCCGCCGGAGAATGAAGACGGAACCTTAAACTGCGGGAAAGGATTTCCACCGCCGTTTCCATTGCTCCCGCCGTTACCGAACGAATTCTGCTGATTTTTGAATTCGTGGTCTTTGCGCAGCGGAGGTTCGTCGAAGTCGTAGTCTTCGTTTTTCTGATTTTGTGCCTGAGAAGATGCTGACGGCTCTTCTTTCTGAGCATTACGATTTTGATTGCCTTTGGTGCCGCCCAACATCGAATTCAGGCGATCGTTGAACTGTTTCCAAAGTTCTTCTAAATCTCCGTCATTGTTGTTCTGAGTGAAGCGGCCCGGCATTTCGTTTCTGCTCGGTTCGGCTTTTCTCGGTTCTTCATCAGTCTCTTTGGGAGGCTCTTTGATTTCATTTTCTTTCTGGGAGGAATCGTCCTCCGAGCCTTTTCGGCCCCAACGGGGGTCATTAAGCGACATTGTCGAATATTTCCTTAAAAATCACAGGACAAAGATAGGTTGTCCGGGTGAGTTAGAC
>URYO01000049.1 GCA_900552195.1 uncultured Sutterella sp.
AACTTCTGCGTATTCCAGCGCCACTAATTATTTGAAGTGAATTAAGCTTTATCGCCTTCATCCCATCTAAAATTGAAAATAGATTTCACTCGAAAAAAGGTGTAATTCGTCAGACACTTTCGGGGATGCAGCAGGAGGCTCCGACAAGGAGAGTGTATTTGCTCGAAAGCGTCGCTGTTCAAAGGTAGGGCAGAGACGTTTACGCTGCTTTTCAGTGAGGCTCAGATCTCAACAATTTTTGTGGCTAAAACAATGACAACTGCAAGAGACAAGCTTTTTATTTTCGATACAACCCTTCGTGACGGAGAACAAAGCCCGGGCGCAAGCATGAGCCCGCAGGATAAACTCCGTATCGCCAAGCAGCTCGAATTTCTCGGCGTTGATGTGATCGAAGCCGGTTTTGCTGCTGCCTCTCCCGGAGACTTTGAATCCATCTGCGCAATTTCCAAGGTGATTCGCAACTCTACCGTTTGTTCGCTTGCCCGAGCAAATCCTTCCGATGTAAGAAAGGCCGGCGAGGCCATTGCCGCAGCCCCGAGACGCCGTATCCATACGTTCATTGCGACTTCTCCCCTTCACATGGAAAAGAAGCTCAACATGACGCCGGAGCAGGTCATTTCCCGTGCCGTTGAAGCGATTCGCATCGCAAAGGAATACACCGACGACATCGAATTTTCCTGCGAAGACGCTTCTCGCTCGCAGCCTGAATTCCTTTACCGCATCATTGAAGCGGCGATTCGCGAAGGCGCAACGACGATCAATATTCCTGATACCGTCGGATACGCAGTTCCGTCCGAGTTCGGCGCTTTTGTTCGTGATTTGCGTGAACACGTCTATAACTCCGATCAGGCCGTTTGGTCCGTTCACTGCCATAATGATCTCGGACTTGCCGTGGCCAACTCCTTGTCCGGTGTAGTCCACGGCGGTGCTCGTCAGATCGAGTGCTCCATCAACGGTCTTGGCGAAAGAGCGGGTAACTGCGCTTTAGAAGAAGTCGTCATGGCGGTTAAGACCCGTAATGACTTCTTTAAGCTCGGCGTTGACATCAACACTCGTCAGCTCGTTCCGACTTCAAAACTCGTATCTTCTGTCACCGGTTTCCCCATCCAGCCGAACAAAGCGGTTGTCGGTTCAAATGCCTTCTCGCATGCTTCCGGCATTCATCAGGACGGCGTGATCAAGCATCGCGAAACCTACGAAATTATGACCGCAGAAGATGTGGGCTGGACAAGCAATCGTATGGTGCTCGGCAAGCTCTCCGGCAGAAGTGCTTTCCGTCAGCGTGTGCGCGAGCTGGGCATTCCGACAAAGAGCGAAGCCGAGATCGATGACGCATTTGCCCGATTCAAAGATTTGGCCGATAGAAAAGTTCAGATTTTTGACGAAGATATTCAGTCGCTCTTTGATGCTAAGAATATCCAGCCCCAGGAAATTTCTTTTGTTTCTCTGAAGCAGGAAAGCCAAACCGGTAAGACACCGGTAGCTGAAGTGACCTATATGGACCACGGAGAGCAAAGGGTAGGACGTGCCGAAGGCAACGGTCCTGTCGATGCGACGTTCCAGGCTATTGAAAGCTGCGCCAAGAGCGGAGCAGAACTTCTGCTCTTCTCGATTAACGCTCTGACTAAGGGTGCCGAAGCCCAGGGCGAAGTGACCGTTCGTTTGTCTGTTGGCGGCCGAGTCGTTAACGGCAACGGATCGGACCCCGATGTGCTGGCGGCTTCCGCTAAGGCTTACTTAGACGCCTTGAATAAGCTGGCTAAAGTTGAAGAGCGCAAGAATCCTCAGTTCGATCATGAGCCGACTCCATAAGAGCTGACTTACGAGTAGATTGACAGACGGGCGCTTCGGCGCCCGTCGCTGTAAGGAGATATAGATGGCTTCAGACGCAGAAATGGCTTCCTATATTGCAGACATGCTCAACTCGCTAGGAGAGGTTCGAATAAAGAGAATGTTCGGAGAATACTGTTTCTATGTGAACGAGAAGCCGGTCGGCTTTCTGTGTGACAACGAAGTTCTCGTCAAAACCAATGCAGAGATGAGAGCACTGCATCCTGAAATGCCTCAAAAGCTGCTTTTTGACGGAGCGGTCAATCCCATGTGGCTGATTGATAATCCGGATGATCGCGAAGCTGTTGAACAATACTTCGGCATTGCGGCAAAGATGCTTCCGGCACCCAAATCAAAGAAACCGAGGTCCTTAAAAAAGTCCGCAAAAATAAGAAAGTATCGGGACGGAGAGGGGTCGCCATTGAATGATCCTGCCGTAATGGGTGAGGGCACGGAAGAAAACAGTGACTAAAAGTTAAGGATCTGATGGAAAACGAGGAGAAGAATGGATTTTTTAGATATAATCTCGACTCGTTTTAATCACGCTCCGGCGTATTTTCCGTCGGAGTCGCTCGTAACGCCGAAAGGCAAAGGAAAATAAAATGGCACAGACTACTGCTCAAAAAGCTGAAATCATCGAGAAGTTCGCTCAGTCCAAGGGTGATACCGGATCTCCTCAGGTTCAGGTTGCTCTTCTGACAGCTCGTATCAACGAACTCACAGAGCACTTCAAAGTTAACCCGAAAGACCACCACAGCCGTCGCGGTCTTTTGAAGATGGTTTCCCGCCGTCGTAAGCTCCTTGACTACCTCAAGGGTCGCGACCTCGCAGCTTACAAGGCTTTGATCGAAGCCCTCAACCTGCGTAAGTAATCTTACCGGCATACCGATGAGCAGCGGTCCGCGGTTTTGTTACCGTTGACCGCTGTGTTTGTTTTTACAGATAAGAATTTTTTAAACCGGAACGTACGCGCGTTGCTGTATGTACGTAAGGCGGTGAGGACCGCCGAGTCGTAGATACCGCAATGTGCAGTTCCAAACATAAGGAAAAGAACGACATGACGATGTTCAATAAAGTAGTCAAGTCCTTTAAGTACGGCGATCACAACGTCCGTCTTGAAACCGGCGAAATCGCTCGCCAGGCCTCCGGCGCCGTGATCTGTGACATGGACGACACTGTCGTATTAGCCACTGTTGTTGCAAAGAAAGAAATTAAACCGGGTCAGGATTTCTTCCCCCTCACTGTTGATTACATCGAAAAGACTTACGCTGCCGGCCGTATTCCGGGAGGCTTCTTCAAGCGTGAAGGCCGTCCGAGCGAAAAAGAAACGCTCACTTCCCGCCTGATCGACCGTCCGATTCGTCCGCTGTTCCCGGAAGGCTTCTTCAATGAAGTTCAGATCATTATTCACGTCCTTTCCGTGAACCCCGAAGTTGATCCGGACATTCCTTCCATGATCGCAGCATCTGCAGCTCTGGCTGTTTCCGGCGTGCCATTTAACGGCCCGATCGCTGCTGCCCGCGTCGGCTACATTAACAACGAATATGTTCTATGCCCGAACCTTTCTCAGATGAAAGATTCCAAGCTCGACCTCGTTGTTGCCGGTACGGAACGTGCCGTTCTGATGGTTGAATCCGAAGCCGATCAGCTCTCTGAAGAAGTCATGCTCGGCGCCGTGATGTTCGGCCACGAAAAAATGCAGGTTGTTATCGAAGCCATCGACGAACTCGTTGAAGAAGCCGGTAAACCGCTGTGGGATTGGGCTCCTGCAGAACGCAATCAGCAGCTTGTTGCGCTCATCAATCAGATCGTCGGCAACCGTATTCATGAAGCTTACGAGCATCGCAGCAAACAGGACCGCAACGAATGCCTGCGCGCGATCTATGACGACGTCAACGAAAAAGTTAACGCTGCTGTTGAAGTCGGCGAACTCGCTGAAATCGGAGAAAACGAAGTCGCAAACATACTCTTCGAAATGGAAGCTGCCCACGTCCGCGGCAAGATCCTTTCCGGCGAACCACGTATCGACGGCCGCGACACTCGCACTGTTCGTCCGATCGAAATCCGTACCGGTGTTCTTCCGCGCGCTCACGGCTCTGCGCTCTTCACCCGTGGTGAAACACAGGCTCTTGTTGTCACAACTCTTGGCACCAAACAGGACGAACAGATCGTTGACGGTCTGACCGGTGAACAGCGTGAACGCTTCATGCTTCACTACAACATGCCTCCGTTTGCTACCGGTGAAACCGGCCGCGTCGGCTCTCCGAAGAGACGCGAAATCGGTCATGGCCGTCTGGCTAAACGCGCTCTAACTGCCGTTCTGCCGAACGAAGAAGATTTCCAGTACACCATGCGTGTGGTTTCCGAAATCTGCGAATCCAACGGTTCCTCCTCTATGGCCAGTGTCTGCGGCGGCTGCTTGTCTCTGCTTGACGCCGGTGTTCCTCTGAAAGACTTCGTGGCCGGTGTTGCCATGGGCCTGATCAAGGAAGGCAATAAGTTCGCCGTTCTGACCGATATTCTCGGTGACGAAGACCACCTCGGGGACATGGACTTCAAGGTTGCCGGTACCGATCACGGCGTGACTGCTCTGCAGATGGATATCAAGATTGAAGGCATCAGCAAAGAAATCATGCAGGTGGCTTTGGCTCAGGCGAAGGAAGGCCGTATGCACATCCTCGGCAAGATGCACGAAGCCGTTGAAGGTCCGAAGACCGAACTTTCTCCGTACGCTCCGCGTCTGGTTTCCTTCAAGATCAATCCGGACAAGATCCGTGACGTGATCGGCAAGGGCGGCGCTGTGATTCGTGCCCTGACGGAAGAAACCGGTACACAAATCAACATCGAAGACGACGGTACCGTTACCATCGCTTCCGTTGACGAAGCCGCCGGTGCAGAAGCCCGCCGTCGTGTTGAAGAACTTGCCGCTACTGTTGAAGTCGGTAAGGTTTACGAAGGCAAGGTTCAGAGACTGCTCGACTTCGGCGCTATCGTTCAGGTTCTGCCGGGCCGCGACGGTCTGCTGCACATCAGCCAGATCGCGCATGAACGCGTCAACCAGGTCAGCGACTACCTCAAGGAAGGCCAGATCGTTCGCGTGAAGGTTCTTGAGATCGATGACAAGGATCGCATCCGTCTTTCCATGAAGGCTTTGATTGAAAAGCCCGAACACAAGGAAAAGAAGGAAGAAGCTGCTCAGCAGGATGGCAATCCTGACATCATCAAAGGCTAATTTCCTTTGATTCTGAGATAGCTTAATGACAAAACCGGCGGCTAAAACCGTCGGTTTTGTCTTTCAATTTGTTGCGAAAACTAGTAATGACTGCTTCAGATGTCTTTGCCATAATGCAGCGATTCACTGATGCACTGTGACAAGAAAAAGTAATGAAATTGAACGGAAACTCACTCGATGAAGTACTGATGAAGGAAACTTTATCCGATGAGGATATCGTGTTCCTGCTCGGTCTGACCGAACCTGAAGACTGCAAGAAGCTTCAGGAAGCTGCCTATAAGAAGACCACCGAGCTTATGGGCAATAAGGTTTATTACCGCGGACTCATTGAAGTCTCTAACGTCTGCACGGTTGACTGCCGTTACTGCGGCATCCGCAAAGATAACTACGGTGTTCACCGCTATACGCTTACCAAAGATGAAATCTTGGGTGCGGCAATGTTTGCGGCTGAAAACGGCTACGGAAGCATCTGTCTTCAAGCCGGAGAGCGCAACGATCCGAAGTTTATTTCCTTTATCTCGGACTGCCTAAGAGAGATTCATCGCAAGACGGTCTCAGAGAGCCTTCTGGATGGTCTCGGCATTACCTTGAGTCTCGGAGATCAGACGAAAGAAGTCTACGAAGAATGGGCGGAAGCCAGCGGCAACCGCAAGAATCTTCGTTATCTCGCACGCTTTGAAAGCTCTAATCACGAACTTTTTGATTTTCTTCATAACGTTCCTCACAAGAAGTCCAAACATCTGGAGCATCGTCTCCAGTGCTTGCAGTGGCTTAAAGAGTGCGGATATCAGGTCGGTACCGGCGTGATGATCGGAATCCCGGGCCAGACCCTGGAAGATTTGTGTTCGGACATTCGTTTGTTCCAGAAGCTTGAAGCAGACATGATCGGCATGGGCCCCTACCTCATGAGCGAGGGCGGGGATCTGAAGTCTTTGGGCCAAACGGAAAACAAAAAGCTTTTCCAGCTTTCTTTGAACATGATTGCGATCACGCGTTTGGTGATGGGCAATATCAATATTGCCGCCGCGACAGCGATGCAGGTTTTGGATCCTCAGGGCCGAGAAACTGCGATTTCTTACGGCGCCAATGTCGTGATGCCGAATCTGACTCCGCTGCAGTACCGAGAAGGCTATCAGCTGTATGACAAGAAACCGGGACTCAAAGATGATCCGGAAACCTTCGGTCTGAAGCTTGAAGAACGCATTCAATCGAAGGGCAGAGAAGTCGGCTGGAATCTTTCCGGATCGTCGAGAAAGTGGCTGAACCGCACCGGCAACTCTCAGGAAGGCTACGACGGCAAAAAGAGCGCCGGCGAGCAGTCCGTGGTGTGGATTAAATCAACTGACTCGTAAAACTACGAGTAAAATTCGGTATTTAGTTTCTACAACAGAGTATTGGAGTTATCTGATGCGCAGAAGTTTGGTGATTGCCAATTGGAAGATGAACGGCTCGGTCGATTTCATTGACCAATGGACGAACGTCTTCACAACTTTTTCTCCCGTGAACACCGAATTAGCCGTGTGTCCGCCTTTTGTCTACATTCGCTATCTCCAGCAGAAATTTCTGACAAGCGCACTCGATATTAATGTCGGCGCACAGGACTGTTCCGTTCATGAATCCGGCGCTTTTACGGGTGAAGTGAGCGCAGGGATGCTGGCCGATGTCAAATGCCCCTGGGTCATTGTCGGACATTCCGAGAGAAGGCAGTATCACGGGGAGACCAATGAAATCGTTGCGGCAAAAGCCAAGATTGCCATCGAACACGGACTTCGTCCGATTGTCTGTGTCGGCGAGACGCTGGAAGAGCGTGAAAGCGGACGAACAAGCGATGTTGTGATCGGACAGCTCAATGCCGTTCTCGATGCGATCGGACCAGAAACTTTGGTTACCGGCGCGGTAGCTTACGAGCCTGTTTGGGCCATCGGAACCGGCAAAACCGCCACGCCTCAGCAAGCTCAATTAGTTCACGCCGAACTGAGGGATAGTGTAGAATCTCGGGATTCTCAAGCTGCTTCCGCGCTCAGAATTATTTACGGCGGATCCGTCAAGCCGTCCAATGCGGCAGAGCTTTTTGCCTGCAATGACATTGACGGAGGATTGGTCGGCGGAGCTTCTTTGAAAGCTGCGGATTTTTATGCCATTGCCCAGGCCGCCAGCGGAATAGGGCTGATTTAATAAACGGATACAATTTATTATGCATTTACTGATTACGGTTGCGGTTGTTCTGCAGGTGATTTCTGCAGTTGCAATCATTGTTTTAGTGCTGCTTCAGCACGGTAAAGGCGCCGACATGGGCGCAGCCTTCGGCGGCGGTGCCTCCGGCTCTCTTTTCGGAGCCACAGGAAGCGCCAACTTCCTTTCCCGTTCTACTGCTGTTGCATCCACCATTTTTTTCTGCGCTACATTAGCGCTGACATTCGGCGGTCAAGTTCGCAAGGCTCCTGCTGCAGGCGGTGTTCTGTCTACTGTTACGACTGAACAGAAGGCTCCAGCTCAGCCCACACCCCCTGTTCCTGCGACTAATACTAGTGATTTCACTGATAAGCCTGCACAAAATCAAATTCCGAGGTAGAATGTCGTCTTTCGGTTCTGATGAAAACGGAAACGAAAGAAAAAGTTGAAAAAAGTGCCTTCGTGGTGAAATTGGTAGACACGCCATCTTGAGGGGGTGGTGACGAAAGTCGTATGAGTTCGAGTCTCATCGAAGGCACCAAAAAATTTAATTGCTAAGCCGTCGTGGTGAAATTGGTAGACACGCCATCTTGAG
>URYO01000050.1 GCA_900552195.1 uncultured Sutterella sp.
ACGTATTGGTGGATATCAATGCTACTTTTAACAATGGTAAGACCAATCTGATTATCGGTCAGAGCGGTTCCGGGAAGGCCTGACCCCAGACATGTTTGCGGATGGCTTCAACGAGTTCAATGTTGAAGTCAGAAGCCCTGAGCTCGCCGTCTGTGACGATGTTGCGTTCGAACATTTCAGGATCGGAAAGTTCTTTAACGGCGCGGGCAAAGAGTTCTTTGAATTCATCAAAAGCATCTTTGCGGATCGTAAGGCCTGCAGCCATAGCATGACCGCCGAATTTCAGGATCAGCCCCGGTTTGAGCTTGCTGACGCGGTCTAAGGCATCGCGCAGATGAATGCCGGGGATGGAGCGCCCCGAACCTTTGAGGACATGTTCACCGTTTTCTTCCGACGGAGCAAAAGCGATCACCGGGCGGTAAGTCTGTTCTTTGATGCGGGAGGCCACTAAACCGATGATTCCGGCGTGCCAGTCATCGCCCTTAAGGACGATGGAATTGCTGTCATCGACGGAAATTGTCTGCAGGGACAGAATTGCATCGGACTGCATAGAAACTTCGCGATTGCGGCGTTCGGCATTGATTTGATCGAGCTCTTTTGCATAGAAGAGCGCGGTGTTGTAGTCGTAGCTTGTCAGGCATTCAACACCTTTATTGATGCTGTCCAAGCGGCCTGCAGCGTTGATGCGGGGTCCGAGAATGTAGCCCAAGTCATTGGCGCAAATGCGGTGGGCATTCTTACCTGCTACGGAAAGCAGGGCGCTCACGCCCGGCTGCATTTTGCCGGCGCGAATGCTGTCTAAACCCTTGGAAACGAGGATCCGGTTGTTGCGGTCCAGCGGGACAACGTCGGCAACCGTACCCAAAGCCACCAAATCAATGAGATGCTGGAGATTCGGCTGTTTTCCGTTCGGATAGGCTCCTTTGGCGCGGAGTGCGGAGCGCACGGCGATCAACACGTAAAAGATGACGCCCACACCGGCTAAAGATTTGCTCGGGAAGGCGTCACCGCGCTGATTCGGGTTGACGACGAGGGTGTCGGGAATTTCATCGCCCGGCAAATGGTGATCGGTGACAACTGTCTCGATGCCGAGGGTTTTGGCGTGTTCGACCGCAGCCACCGAAGAAATTCCGTTGTCCACGGTAATGATGAACTCGGCGCCGGCAGCTGCAGCTCGATCGACAAGCTGAGGAGACAGACCGTAACCGTCCTTGTCGCGGTCCGGGATTAAATAAGAGACGTTGAAGGCGCCGAGCGCCTGAAGTCCCAGGATGCCGACAGAAACAGCGGTCGCACCGTCACAGTCATAGTCGCCGATGATCACGATCTTTTTCTGTTTCCAGATTGCATCGGCGATGGCTTCTCCGGCTTCTTTGCAGTTTTTAAGATCCCACGGAGAAAGCATCTCCTTGAATTCATAATCAAGGTCGGACGGGCTTGTGACGTGTCTGGCCGCTAAAGCGCGGGCCAGCGGTTCGGGAAAGCCGCGGTTGGTGAGCGCCTGAACGACATTTCGGTCAAATCGGCGAATCGTTATTTTGGTCATAACTTTTTTGTTTTTAGCGGCCGGAGTTCAGCCATGCTTCGGTGTAGTTTTTAGGACTCTTCCAAAAGGCAAAAGAAGACTTTTGTTCCTGAAGTTTTTCAATGACGCTGACGCGCAGACCGTCGGAAGCGACCACGCGGGGATGATATTTCTCAAATCCTTTTGCCGTGGCCGTGAGATGCTCCATGCGTTCAACGGCGCGTGTCCAGGAGGCGTTCCAGCGGGCGGGATCTGTTTTGACAGTCGGATCGTTAAACTCGTCGAGGATGCAGAAGCGGTCGCCTTCAGGGCAGTCAGGCCAAGCGGCCGTCGAAGATTTAATGTAGGCCCGCGCAATGCCCGCCGCCTCAGCGATGCCGCGAATCGTGGGATCGCTTGTCAGAGCACAGCGAATCTGAGTGTAAGGTAGGAGCTGCTCCTCAAAAGCACCGCCGTTGATCCAAAAACCTTCAACCGGTGGCTGTCCGGCTTTTACTCGGAATTCATTGAAAGCGCTTTTTGCAAGGCTATCTTCAATGGCTCGAGTGATTTCACTCCATTCAGCGGCCTCGGGGCCGGCAGCCTGCGCCGGTTCTTTGTTTTCCTGGGCAAGCCACGGAGCAATCAGAACTTGCCATGCTTTCTTGCGCGCAAGGAAAAAGCGTCCGTCCAAAACCTGCACTTCAAAATCAAATTGACGAGCGACTGGATTCAAAAGATCTCTCAGATCGCATTCTTCATCGATATCAAAGATGTCGCCGGCGCTTTTAAGCACGCCGTTTTCTTTGCGGTAGCCGTTTAGGGCCCAAAATTCCTGATGAACTTTCGGACCTCCGAGACCCTTCCAGAGATAAGGAGCGGTCGGGGCTAGATTTTCGCGCTGAGTCAGCAGCATCCATACCCACTGTATCGAAGCAAAACCGCTGAGCGCCGGGTTTTCAAAAATCGTGGCGACCCTCGGTTCTCCGAAACCGTCAAGGAAATTTCGCAAAATGGGCGGATAGGCGTCCTTTCCTAACGCTTTAATCTCATTAGGAGAAGGCAGTGAATTGGGCAATAAAAATATACATGCGGGCATAGCCTTAAATTCTAATTGTTTGATCTCACAGCTAGAATAGCCTGAACGTTTAGTTGGATAAAATTTGTGAAAAATAAACCTTTATCCGGTCTGCCCTTCGAGTGGATGATCGGTCTGCGATACACACTGTCGCGCCGCAAAGGACGCAGCGACGGATTCGTATCGTTCATATCAGCCATGTCCATGGCTTCCATCGCCTTGGGCGTCATGGCCCTCATCATAGTCTTATCCGTGATGAACGGGTTCCAGAAAGAAGTTCGAGACAAGATGCTCTCCGTGCTTTCGCATGCCGAAGTGCTGTCGATCGGAGCTCCGATTCCGGACTGGCAGAAGACTGCCGCAGAACTGAAGAAGCAGCAGCCGGAGATCATCGGCGCAGCGCCTTTCTTAAGAGGGCAGGGGCTGCTGACAAGCGGCACCAACGTACGCGGTGTCCAGCTCAACGGTATTGATCCTGAGACGGAATCTCAGGTCAGCGACGTCGCAAAAAACATGAAGATCGGACAGCTGTCCGACTTAAAGCCCGGTGAATTCAAGATCATTCTCGGCACGGACTTAGCCAGAATGCTCGGCGTGATCCCCGGAGAAAAGGTCAACGTGATGGTGCCTCAGGGACAGTTCACGCCGGCCGGAACCATGCCCCGCATGCGCCAGTTCACGGTCGCAGGCGTCTTTATTTCCGGCCACTACGAGTTTGACAGCGCAATGAGCTTCATCAATCTCACGGACGCCGAAAAACTCATGCGTACTCAAACACCCGGAGGCATTCGACTGAAGCTCTCCAACATGCAGGATGCACCGAGAGTCGCCGCTGAACTCAATAATCAAATGCCGCCGGGTCTTTTGGCAACCGATTGGTCTCGTCAGAATCGGACTTGGTTTGCGGCCGTTCAGGTCGAAAAACGCATGATGGGCATCATTTTGTTCCTGATCGTTTTAGTCGGCGCATTTGGTCTGGTCTCTTCTTTAGTGATGACCGTCAACTCTAAACGCAGTGACATCGCAATCCTTCGAACCCAAGGTGCAACGCGCGGTTCGATCATGCGCATCTTTATGGTTCAGGGCGCTTTCATCGGAACCGCAGGCGTGCTGATCGGTGTCGGCGTAGGACTCCTCATTGCCAGCAATGTAGACTCTATCGTGGGTGCGATTGAACAGCTGTTCGGCGTTCAGTTCCTGCCCAAAGAAATCTACTTTATCTCGGCAATGCCGAGTGATCCGAGGGCATCCGATGTGATCCCGATCGCTGTCTTTTCTTTCCTTCTGGCTCTTGCGGCAACCGTCTATCCGAGCTGGAGAGCGGCAAATATTCAACCGGCTGAGGCACTGAGGTATGAATAACAACGTCGTATTAAAGGCTCTCGGCCTGCAGAAAAGCTATAAAGAGGGCGGCCGACTGTTGCATGTTTTGAAAGACGTCAATCTGGAAGTTCACGAGGGCGAGTCGGTGGCAATCGTGGGCACGTCCGGCTCCGGAAAAACAACGCTCCTGCAGTGCATCGGCGGTCTGGACCGTTTTGATAAAGGTTTGATCGAAATCGGCGGAGAAAACATCGCCGAACTCTCCGAGCAGCGTTTAACCGAGCTGCGCAACCGCAAACTCGGCTTTGTGTATCAGTTCCATCATCTGCTGCCGGAATTTACGGCCATGGAAAACGTGGCCATGCCGCTCAAAATTCGGCGTGAAAAAGCGTCTGTCGCTCAAAAGAGGGCTGAAAGCCTGCTAAAAGCAATGGGACTTGCTGATCGCGCCGATCATCTGCCGAGCCAGCTGTCCGGCGGCGAACGTCAGCGTGTCGCTATCGCCCGAGCAGTCAGCGGCTCCCCGCTGTGTCTTCTGGCCGATGAGCCCACCGGCAACCTGGACGGCGAGACGGCTGAGGTTGTCATCGACTACCTGCTCAAATTGTCGTCCTCTCAGGGCTTGGCCCTGGTCATTGTGACGCATGATCCTGATATTGCCGCGCGATGCGATCGCGTTGTGCGTTTAAAGAACGGCTGCATCTTGCCAGAGGAAAATTAAATGCTTCGCTGGATTGACACCCATAACCATCTGTTCGTTCTCTCGGAAGAGCAGCAGAAAAAAGAAGTTTGGGAGGCCAGCCGGGTCGGCGTCGTCTCTTCTTTGGTGTGCGCGGGCGGTGTCGATAATCTGAAAGATGCCCGGCGCTGTGCGTATGAACATGACCAAGCTTACGCGTGCGGCATTCATCCGCTTTACATCAGATCTTCCTGGAAAGACGATCTGACAGCGTTGGAAGCTTTCCTGGAAGAGCATCAAGATGATCCTCGTTTAGCTGCGGTAGGCGAGTGCGGTCTGGATTTTTCTGCTGCCTGCAGCGTTCCGCATGACGTCCAGGAAGAAGTTTTTTCTGCTCAGTTAAAGTTTGCCCGTAAGTACGGCTTGCCGCTGAGTCTTCACGGCCGTGAAGCGATGGATATCGTCCTCAAATACATTCGTCGTTTGCCGCCGCAGCTCGGAATCATTCACGCCTTTAACGGAAGCATGGCTCAGGCGCAAGCGTTCCTGCAAAATGGTTTTAAGCTGGGCTACGGCGGAGCAATGACGTACGACGGCTCGAAACGTATTCGCAAAATCTTGTCCGAGCTTCCCGATGATGCTTGGGTCCTAGAGACGGATTGTCCGGATATGCCCCCGAGCTGGGTGCGGGAACAAAATCAGAAGAACCCCGAAAGCGCCCTTGCGGACACGGCTCGCTACGGCGCGCTTGCCGCGGAGTTAAGAAATACGCCTGTGGGAAAAATTTCGGAGCAGAGCATTCAAAACACGCTTAAAGCGATCCCGAAATTCAGAGTGTTAATTTCCGCCTCCCGAGACGAAAAAAGTCCTTTTGTTTCCTAAAAGAAGCCTTTTGCTTGGCTAATATAAAGACTGTCTCGACGATCACGGTCGCCGAGTCGGGAGAATTTGTCCTCATAAATTGCCAAGGCCGGAAATGACATCCGGGTCTGCGGCAAAAACTCATTCTTTTAGGAAATTAACGTGAAGCGAATTTTAGTGGCTGTCACCGGTCCCGACAGCTTCGGTGTTGTTTACACAACCTCCGATACTCTGAACAAACTCGGCTGCTCCATCATCGATATGGATCAAACGACGGTGAGAAACGAATACTCCGCCATCATGATCGTGGATAAGCCGGAGAGTGTTGGCGACGACGAAGTCGCAAAGATTATTAAAGAAGCACTGAAGGGCAAAGGCTTCGATATGTCCGTCCTCGTCCGCGATTACGTTCCGGGCGAAGCTACCGTCACACAGGGCGAACCGTTCGTCCTTACGGTTGACGGCACTGACAGCAGAGATATTCTGACGGCATTTACCCGAGTGTTCTATGAGGGCCACATCAACATCGACAGTTTCAGAACGATTGAAGTAAAACTGGACGATGCCGGCAATCCTCTGCCGCAGCCGCGTGTTCTTCTGGTGTTTGAAGTCACTGTTCCTCCCGAAGTGGACAGAAAGGCTCTGAGCAGAACTCTTTCCGACATCGCCCACGACCGTCATCTTTCCATGAGCATGCAGCACCGCCGAATTTTTGAAGCGGTTCATCGTGTGTCTATCGCTTAATTCAAAAAGGAATCAATCAAATGCTTACAGAACGTGAGGTCATCTCCACGCTGGATATGCTCAGAAGCGAACATTTGGATGTTCGTACCGTGACTCTGGGCTTGAACTTATTCGATTGTGCAAGCGATAACTTCGACACCTTCGCTTACCGCGTCCGCTCCAAAATTAATCGCCATGCCAAGAACCTCGTTGCCATCTGCAACGAAGTCGGCGACCGCTACGGTATTCCCGTTGTCAATAAGCGTATTACGGTCTCTCCGATCGGAACCGTCTGTGCCGGATACAGCCGTGACCAGATGGTCAAGGTCTGCAAACTCTTAGACGACTGCGCCACCGACGCCGGCGTCGACTTCTTAGGCGGCTTCGGCGCCTTGGTCGAAAAAGGCATCACGCCGGGAGAAAGAAACCTGATTGATGCGCTGCCTGAAGCTTTGGCAACCACGAACCACGTTTGCTCTTCCATCAACGTCGGGCGCACCCGCACCGGCATCAATATGGATGCAGTGAAGCTGATGGGCCACAGAGTGCTGGATGTTGCTGCCGCAACTGCTGATCGCGACGGTCTCGGCTGCTGCAAGCTGGTTGTCTTCTGCAATATCCCGGAAGATGTGCCTTTCATGGCCGGCGGTTATCTGGGCGTCGGCGAAGCCGATGCGGTGATCAGCGTCGGTGTTTCCGGTCCGGGCGTTGTGAAAAAAGCAATTGACCGCGCCGTTCGCAGAAGGGGCGAGCAGGTCTCGATCACAGAAATTGCTGAAATCATTAAGACCACTGCCTTTAAGGTGACGAAGGTCGGTCAGCTGATCGGTACTGAAGTTGCCGAAAAAATGAATCTGCCTTTCGGTGTGGCTGACCTGTCTCTGGCCCCGACACCTGAGGTCGGCGACTCCGTCGGTGAAATCTTCCAGAGCGTCGGTTTGTCCTCTATCGGAGCTCCGGGGTCTACTGCCGTGCTCGCCATGCTGAACGATGCCGTGAAGAAGGGCGGTGTTTTTGCCTCCTCTTCCGTCGGCGGACTCTCCGGTGCCTTCATTCCCGTGAGTGAAGATGCGGCCATTGCCGATGCTGCTGCTAAAGGCCTCCTGACACTCGAAAAACTCGAAGCAATGACCTGCGTTTGCTCTGTCGGTCTCGATATGATCGCGATCCCGGGCGACACGCCGGCTGACGTCATCTCCGCCATCATTGCCGATGAAAGCGCAATCGGTATGATCAATGCCAAGACCACGGCTGTCCGTCTCATCCCCGTTCCCGGCAAGACGGTCGGTGAACGTGCCGAATTCGGCGGCTTGCTCGGCGGCGCCGATATTATGGCTGTTCAAAAGGGTTCGGCTGCCGGCTTCATCAACCGCGGCGGACGCATCCCGGCCCCGATTCACAGCTTCAAGAACTAAGAGAAGGAAACCAATATGCCCGAGATTAAACGTATCGAGCCCGGACGCCGCTTCAGCGAAGCGGTGGTCTGTGACGGAGTAGTCTATATCTCCGGACAAGTGGATCTGGCCCGTAACCGGGATCCGAAAGTACAGACAGCAGAAGTGCTCAAAACAATCGATGATCTGCTTGCAAAAGCCGGTTCGGAAAATGATTGCTTGCCAAAAGAGAAAGATACTGGACGTATGTGTGGT
>URYO01000051.1 GCA_900552195.1 uncultured Sutterella sp.
AAAGCTACCGGGCCCGGGATTTTATCTTCACTTTTTCCACTGCATCCGGCAAGGAGAGCGGCAGCTGCGACTGTACAGAAGACTTGAATTAACTTTTCCATAGCGGAGGATTCCTAAAGATTAAAGTGGCCGGTTTTCTACCGGTCTAAGGAGATAAGAAAAGTGCCCCGAAAGCAAACTCTCGGAGCACTGTTTCTATTTAGATGGAGTTGATCTGGCCGGCGTAAATAATGAATAAACGCAGGCACATCATTCCGCAAATAGCAGCCAGTCCGGAGGTATAAAAAGCAGTTGCTCCGGTACGGAATGCCTTGCTTCCGAAGAAGCTCAGCGCCAGCGGAATCAGGAAACCGATACCGACTGCACCGACCCAGAAAACCTGAGCCCACATTCCGCTTGTAAAGGCAGCAAAGGCAGCCTGAGCAGCGGCGTTTCCGCTGACCAAAGCGATGATGATCATCAGCAGGCAGAGAGCTTCAACCGCCATGATCGGCCATTCAGCCGCATGAAGAACATGCAGATCGGAGCCGTGACGATCGGCACCGAAGAGCCAAGCGGCCAAAACTTTTGTCGCTGCACAGCCGGCAGAGAAACCAGAGGCGACGAACAAGGCCGGAAGGACAGCGGTGTTGATCAGCGGGAAGCGAATCAGAGCCGAAATCAGGAAGCCGGTGTAGGCACAGATCGCAATCGCAAGGATAAGAACGATCCAGTCCAAAGCCACTCTGAATTTGGCAAAGAAGCTGATGATCGGGTCAAGCCACTTGAGCCAGCTAACGGACGTAATTTCCTGCTGAAGCGCAACGCACATCAGCACAAAAACGAGCGGGATATAGAACAGAAGCGCCATCACGCCGATGCTCATGACGGAAGTCGGGTTGTAATAAACCAGAATTCGCCAGAAGAAGAGCGGATTGGTCAGGTCCAGCACCAAGCAGATCATGCCGAGAACGATCGTAATAAAACCGATCAAACTCGCCGCCTTCATGATGGGTGTGTTGAGGTGAACGCCTCTGAAAAGGTTCACACAGATCGCAACGGCAACCGCACCCCCGGAAATACCGGCTAAGAACAGATACACGGCAATCGGCCAAGGCCAGGCAACACCCTCGGTAAGACCAATAGTAAAGTCCAACATGATCAGACTCCTTCTTTCTGAACGGTGACGTATCTGAGGCTAGGCTCCGTACCCAAATGCGGACGGATACGAACCGTGTCTTTGACACGAAGCAGACGGCTGATGATGCTTTGCGGATCATTGACGTCGCCGAAATACAAGGCGCCGTGCCGGCAGGCTTGTACGCAGGCGGGTTCTTCTCCGTTTGCTAATTTGGTCTTCAGGCAAAAGTCGCAGTTGTCCGCCACTTTTGTTTCCGAGTTGATGTATCGAACGTTGTAAGGACAAGCGGCAATGCAGTACTTGCAGCCGACGCAGCGGTCCGGATCCATCGTCACGATACCGGTCTTCGGGTCTCGATGTGCTGCACCTGTCGGGCAGACACGAACGCACGGGGCGTCCTGGCACTGCTGACAAGAGACACGAACGTATACGCGCTCGCAGTCGCAGCCTTCGAGTTTTCCGCAAATCGGACACGCAGTTCCCGGAACATGAGTCGTCTGACGTTCGAGCACTAAGCGCGAAACTCCCTTGGGCAATTTGTTGGTTTCGTTGCAGGCTTCTTTGCACAAGCCGCAGCCGATACACTTGTTTTGGTCAAAGACCATCGCGTAATGCGGCTTAGCTTGGCCAGAATCAGATCCTGCGCTCGTTTTTATTGCGCCTTTGTTCTCGTCGGGCTTATTGCAGCCTCCGAGCGATAACAAAACTAAGGAACCCGCGGTTGTACCGGCTAGAAATGTTCTTCTGTCGATGTTTGCACTCACGGTGATTCTCCAAAACAGACTAATTCGTCTGTCGCTAATTTATTTTGACTGGGCTAACTTCTCCCGAGCGTTAGCAATCGCACGCTGGATTGCCGTTTCGCGCTCCGGAGCACTGTGCGCTTTAATGATTGTTTCCCATTCACTGATCGCCGCTGCGTAGTCTTTATTCCTAAAGGCGTGTTCCGCAAGCAGCATTCTTGAAGAGGCTTCCGCCGGATTCAGACTTAACGCTTTTTCAAGCGTGAGCTTCACTTCCGATGTCATCTGACGATGATCTCGGTAGTAGAGCGCTCTGGCTTTGTCTCCATACAATCCGGCATTCGGTCCGGTAATTGTTAAAGCTTCATCCAATGTTTTTGCGCTCTCGTCAAAGAGCCCGCCCTGCATGTAAAGTCCGGCAAGATCTCTGTGGGCTTCCACACTGCGAGGTTTATTCATCGCATCTCTGCGGGCCTGAGTGATCTTGGCTGCGAGACGATGATCTTTGGTGTTGTCCACCTGAGCCTTTTCCCAATCGGAAAAGCGGCCCACAGAAGCGTACACACCCAACGACGAACCGATGAGAAGAAGAATAATCAGTGAAAGGATCGAGGTGTGGCTGCGTGCTGCACGGCTTCTCAATGCGTAAACGATAAAAACGATACACACTAAGAAAACCACGATAGCGATGGATGCAGCCAATCCGATCATCATTAAAACTCCCTTTGCTTAAGAATTAACTGTGAGGCCACGCCATTTTAGGACGACTTCCGTTCATCGGAGGATGTCCTGCCGGCATTGCCTGGTTAGATTCTTTGTTAGCACCCGGTTTTTCAACTTTTTTGAGCGTCACTTCAAAAATGAGAGCAGATTCGGGCGGAACCGGACCGGCTCCGTTTTCACCGTAACCCTTATCGGCCGGGATAACGAAAACGGCCTTGCCGCCCTCTTTCATCTGAGACAAACCTTCCTTAAAGCCGGGAATCAGGGTCATGACGACGTCTTTTTCTTCAGCAGGTGTTCCTTCTGCATTCGTAAAAGGCGTGCCGTTAACCAGTTTTCCGACGTAAACCATCGTCACTACGTCTTCTTCTTTCGGGGAGGGACCGGTACCGGCTTTCAGCTCTTCATACTGAACTCCGGAAGCCAGGACCTTAACGCCCTTCTTCTTTTTGTTTTTCTCAAGGTAGGCAAGACTTTCGCCTCGATTCTTTTCCTTGACTTCCTTGACCTTTGCCTCATGGAGCTGGTTCAGCTTTTCAGCTCTGGTGTTGAGCGCAGTCACGATTTCTTCCTCGCTTAACTTGCTCTTATTCTTCAGAGCATCCATTAAGCCCTCCACAACCAGGTCCATGTTAACGGGTGCGCCAAGCTCAGACTGTTTGAAGACCTGAGAGGAAAGGTAATTTCCAAGCGAAGCTCCTAAGCTGTAAGACTCTTTGGCCTCCGGTGTCATGTCCTGTGCAAGGGCGGAACCGACGAAAACGAAGGTCAACGCGACTGACAACATAGTTTTTTTGAGAATCGACATAGTGATACTTTTAAATGAGGTTGATTTGATTCAAACGGAATGAAATTTCTTTAAGGTCTTTCAACCTTGCGTCCGGAAAGCTTCCAGCCCTCAATGCCGTCCGGCATCTGACGCACGTCGGTGTAACCGAGCTTCATGACTTCGCGGGCAGCCATTTCGCTAGCCGTGCAAAGTTTATTCACGCAGTAGAACACCATCGTTTGGTCTTTGTTTTCGGGAAGAAGTTTTTTCCAGTTGCGGACGTTGAAGAACTTAGCGCCCGGGATGTAGCCCTGGGTCCATACTTCAAGCGTATTCACGTCGTAGAAAGGAATTCCGGCTTGCCAGAGCATCTCAGCTTCGCGCATAGAGATCTGGTTTAGGAGTTCGTCATAGACAGGCGCTTCGACCGGTTCTCCGCCTCCGCCCGCAAAGTTGATTTGCGGGTAAAGACACAGAAACGAAATCATCGCGGCTTGGAGTATTTTGCTTTTCATTCTTACTTCTCTGCTTTCACTTCGGGTCCGAAGACCCGAAGTTTACGTGACACTAATCTTTGTGGTTACTTCGTTGCTTTTACAGCCTTGTAACCGCCCTGATCGATAATGGACTGAGCCTTGGTCAGGTAGGCTTGTGCCGTCTCAACACGCTGTTTCGTGTAGTTGAAGGCATGCACACCCCAAGAACCGTCATCCTGGACCTGTTTGATGATTTCGCCGGCCTTGTCGATAAGAAGCATGGCTTCCGTTCTCTGTTCAGGCGTGAGTTTGGTGACTTCAAGCAGCTTGTTGATACGAGTCAGAGCTTCGACGTTCTTCTGGTGGCCTTCCTTAATCGGGTTCTGCCACTTCATGACTTCGCCATAGATCTCTTTCTGGTCCTGATAGATCAGGCCCTGATCGAGTTCAGACTGGAACGGGCTGTGGCAGCCTTTGCCTTCGACAACCGTAAAGTCGGCGATGGATGTACGTGCGCAGCTCCACATTAAGTCAACGTAACCGTGACCTTCTTCGTCTCTGGAGATTCTCCAGCCCTTAGAGTTGGAAGCACGAGACTGGCCCGGACCCGGGTTCATCATCTTCTTGTCAGGATCGACCATGATCTTGAAGAGGTGAGAACGACGGACGGCGTCAAAACCGGCCATGTCAGGACGCTGAATAGCTGTGAAGTTTTCGCAGCTCATCGTGAACGGCATATGGCAGGCGATGCAGTCGACCTTGCTGTGGGTGTCGGCATTCGCAACCATCTGAGCCTGTGTCGTATGGCAGTCTTGGCAGTTCTTACGAATTGCGGGACGTGTTACTCCGGAAGTCCAGTCGTTGCTGGTAACTTCATGCGGGTCGTGGCAGGTAACGCAGCGCATACCCTTTTCATAGTGCTTCGACATGAAGAGCTGAGCGCCTTCTGTACCGCAGGACGGGCAAGAAGACTTCGTCTTAGCGTTGAATGCCTTTTCAAGCTTACCCTTAGCATCGGGACGATCAACTTCGTCTTCGATAAAGTTCAAGCGCTGATGGCAGCGGTCGCAGTTTGTGCTCATGTTGTTGGTGTTGCCAACCAAGTGTCCGCCTTCACCATGGCATTCTTCACAAGCGATACCGCGGGAGATTGTGTGTTTCTGGAGTTCTTTCGGGTTGCCCAGAGCAGCGAAGAATTCCTTCTTATCCTTAAAGTCAAACTTGAAGGCGTGACAGACTTCGCAGTAAGAGGAAGCAGCCTGGAACAGAAGTTTGCCTTCATAAGTAGAACCGTAGGATGTCATACCCCACTGGTGGGAGGCGGAAGGTCCGAACTGGCTGAGTTCTGTCGGGAAGTCAGGGATTAATTTCTGAATTTCTTTCGCTTTTTCAGGTGTCAGCCATTCTGCCCAGCCGCGGGAGAACTGGTTGCCGCCGGCAACAACCTTACCGGTGCCGTCTTTGAGCAAGCCGTCACGAACGTGGTAGGAACCGCGAACGAGCCATCCGTCGATGTAGCCGTATTTGGTACGCGGTGTACCGATGGTGGCGTAAATCACATCAGCCGTAATACCGTCAGGAAGAATAGAGGCCTCAGAACCGTACAGTTTCTTCTTCAGGTCGTTATCGACTTCAGGATGTTCGCCAGGGAAACGAACCGTCTTAGCATGACGGGAACGCTTCCACTGTTCGTACTGAATCGCGTGGCATTCGCCGCATTTTTCCGGTCCCACAAACTTGTTGGGGAAGTCAAGAATGGAGCGCTGGCCCAAACGGTATTGAGAGGCCATCGGACGGTTGCCGTCCTGATGAGCGGAGTACTTCTGAGCATTGCCTTCACCAAGGTATTCAGAGCCGCGGGTAGAGATAACCGGTGTACCGATCACTCGTCCGTCTTTTCCGTAAGTAGCAAAGATGGGATGATTCTGGAATAAAAAGTCCCAAAGTTCTTTTTCTTGGACGATGTAGTCCTGCAGGGTGCGGATGCCCTTGGTCGGTTCCGTCAGGTCAGGATTGGCCCATACTTTCTGGGTAATCTCATTAACCTTAGGTGTCGGAAGGGGCTGACCGTCCGCTGCATAGACACATGATGTCGCCATAGCAGCTGCAAGGCCTAAGCCTATCGCTGTTTTTCGTGTCTCTCGTAACATATCTTCTCCAGGTGAGGCAGAGGTTTTTCGAATAATTAAATTGCTCCGAATATCTAGGCCTCGGTAGGTGTGAAATGGGAACAAGGAATGCAAAGGCAATACCTTTCCCCACCTTCAGGTTAATTTAAGGTTAGAAAGGCACAAATAAGATATTCATACTAAGGGTAACCCCTGTTTTTAGACTGAACGGACTAATCCTTTAGGGGTAGTCTTTGCTGTTTTATTCAATTCGGGGAATCCGGCAGCTGTGATGCAAAATTTTCAAAATGTCCTGGCGTCCTTGAGATCTGTTCGCTAATAACCAGAAGAAGTTGTCAGGCAAGACAAGTAAATACCAACCCTTATGGATGTATAAATGTGCAACAAAGGGGGCTTCATAAAGGCGATACGGGACTAAAAATCGCCGTATGCAATAAGGAAAACATCTTAGAAAAAAATAGCCCCTAAGACCTCACTGCCGTGTTGTGGACGCAACATTTTTTGCCCCATCCCTTTAATACGTGAGGAAGTTTATGTAACGACTATAGAAGAGATAAGAAAAAAGCCTCCGAATCTTGGAGGCCCTGCGTTATCTCGTCAAAGTCTTTCGGTACCGATGCATATGCAAAAGCGTGAACACGGTGTACGCAATTCCCGCATATGTATGGAGTTTCCAGTTTTTCAGCAAGATTGATGCAAGGGTGGCTCCGCCAAAGAGCATCATGCTGCCGTTCTCCACCCTGCGAAGCTCCTTGCTTCTCAGAATTTTCTCGGGAGCGCACCGACTGCTGACGGGGAGCCCTTCCAGGTTGTGCTGCAAGATCTTTTCAAGCTGCTGCTCGTCAAAAAGCTCCGGCACAAATCGAATGAGCAAAGAACCCGTTGTTTCGTTGATATCTGCCGTTTCGATTCCTGCGACATTTCTAACTTCGTCGAAAATTTTTACCGCAGTCTCATTGCTTTTTAGCTGAGGAATCCGCAACCGCATCCGACTTTTTGTGCGGCTAACGATGTATTGATCTAAGAAAGTCATTGCGCAAACTCCAGGAGGAAAGGTGCATAGTCGGATGTGTCGCCTGGAAGCTTGGCGCGCTGAGCGTTCCAGGCCACGCCGAGCGTTGTCGCATTATGCAGAACGGCTCCGGTCGCCGGCATAATCAATCCGGCCAGCCCTCCGACTAAATACGCTGTATTCAGTCCGATCGTAGTTCTGAAATTCGTTTTAATTCTTGCGTAGGTTCTTCTTCCGAGCTCCAGCGCCAGCGGCAAATGCGTTAAATCAGAACCTAATAGAACAACGGAGGCGACTTCCTTTGCAAGATCGGCGCCGTCGGACAACGAGACGCCGACCGAAGCAGCAGACAGCGCAGGCGTGTCGTTGATGCCGTCACCGATCATCAAAACGCGCCTGCCCTCTTTTTCTAAATGCGACACAATGGCGGACTTTCCGTCAGGAAGCACTTGAGAGTAGAACTCGGTAATTCCGAGACGGGCCGCCACATTGGCCGCGGTTTTTTCTCCGTCACCGGTGATCATCACAATGTGCGGAATGCCCATTTGGCGAAGGCGAGCTATGACATACTTCGATTCGTCTCTCAAAGGATCTTCAATGCCGATCAAGCCTATGAGCTTCTGGCCCACCGCCAGATAGAGAACAGAATGACCTTTGGACGCAATGGCTTCAATTTGGTTTTGCGCAAAAGCACATGACACGCCGTCATCTTCTACGAAATGACGGGAACCGATCACCAAATGCTGACCGCGTAATTTCGAGGCAATACCGTGGCCGACAATATATTCAACCTCTGCATGCTCTTCT
>URYO01000052.1 GCA_900552195.1 uncultured Sutterella sp.
ACAAAATGCGGCTTTGCGACCCGTAAATTCCTGTGGAGATGCCCCGGATGTCATCAGTGGGAAACCTTCCCGCCGGTCCGTCAGGAAAACCTTTCAGGAAAGTAACATGCTCGCTTGCAACCGCATAATTTGAAACAATTTCATCCAAATTTTGCGGAGCATGGCAGCATGCAATAAATGATAATTAGAGATGAAATAACAACATTTATCCAGGGATTGATCAGTAGATATGTTTAAAAGAATAGGTTTATTCCTCCTGACCAACGTAGCCGTTTTGGTTGTACTCGGAGTTGTTCTCAACATTGTTTCTGCCGTTTTCGGAATCAACTTCTCTAACGTTGCCGGGAAAGGCCAGAGCTATGGGACACTTCTGATATTTGCGGGGATTGTCGGTTTCAGCGGTTCCATCATCTCTTTGCTCATGAGCAAGACGATTGCCAAATCGACGATGGGCGTGCAGATGATTGACGTCAATCATCCGAGCACCAAACTCGAGGCTTGGCTCGTTGACACCGTTCACCATCACTCTCAGAAAGCCGGTATCCCGATGCCGGAAGTCGGTATCTATGAAGGCGAAGCCAATGCTTTCGCAACCGGCGCAACAAAGAATTCTTCCATGGTGGCTGTTTCCACAGGTCTTCTTTCCAGCATGAACAAAGAAGAAGTGGAGGCTGTCCTGGCACATGAGATCGCTCACGTTGCTAACGGTGACATGGTGACCATGACATTGATTCAGGGTGTCACCAACACCTTCGTCGTTTTCCTGTCTCGTATTATCGGTAACTTCGTGGATCGCGGCATTCTCCGCAACGAGGATGATGCTCCCGGTGTCGGTTACTACGTGACTTCCTTCATCCTTGACTTGGTTCTTGGTTTCCTGGCTTCCATGGTTGTGGCCGCTTTCTCCCGTCATCGCGAATTCAGAGCCGATGCCGGTGCCGCAAAGATCATGGGCAGCTCGACTCCGATGATCAACGCCCTGGCTCGTTTGGGCGGTGTTCCGACCGAAGAGCTTCCGGGGGCTGTCAAGGGTTTCGGTATCGCCGGTTCTATCGGCCAGCTGCTCGCTACGCATCCTTCCATTGAAGATCGTATCGCAGCTCTGCGCACACAGAACGCTCATTAATTGACAGACTGATTTCCAATCAAAAAGCCGCCGCAAGGCGGTTTTTTGTTACCCGTGTTGTCTCGTAGAGAACGAAATCGGGCTTTTTAGCAATCGTCGGAATGCTCAAAATTTGCCAATGCGACGACGATCTTTTCTCCTGAAGGAAGATCAACTTGCAGCGAGAGCTTTCCGCCAAGAATGTTCACGTATCTCACGAGATCGGACAATTTGACGTCCAAGGCGTTTCTTTCAATTTTGCTCACGGCAGACTGAGAGAGCTGAAGCTTCCTTGCGACTTCTTGTTGAGTCAAGTTCTGCTCGTATCGAAGTCTTGAGACGGCACACTGCAAAGACATCTGTCTAAATTCTGCTTTAACTTTCTTTCGGAAGGCCGGAGTTTGTGCGGAGAGATATTCTTCTAATGTAGTCATGTTCGATGCTGGCGGCAAATGAATTTTCGATAGCACATGCGAACTGAGGTGCTCATAAGAAAACAGCTCACAAATCGTGAGCTGTTTTCAAAGAGAAAGATCGGATTAACGTAGCCAGACTTTATGACCGTGTGCAAAAGCTCTGGCAACGTAAACGGCGCAAAGCCCGACAATGATACCCGAAAGTGTCAGGCCGATCGTAATGGCAGTCCAGTAACCTGCAGCGCCCATCGGAGCGGGACTTAAATAATCAGTAAAGGTAAGGATGCTTCCTAAACCCAGACCCAAGCCCCAAAGGAAGACACCGTAAATGATCATCGGCAGGAATGTGATTCGGTAGCCGCGCATGGAGAAGCTGCCGACACAGTTAACCGCGTCAAAAACGTGATAGATGGACGCAAAACCGATGAGGTAGGTACTGACCTTAATGACGTCTAAATCGCTCGTGTAGAGGCCTACAAAGAAGTATTTGCAGAAATAGAGCAGGGCAGAAACAAATACCGCTAAGCAAATGCAGAACTTAAGACATTTGTAGGTCGCCATTCTGGCGGTCTCAGGTGAATTGGCACCTAAAGACTGAGAAACCAAGACAGAAGAGGTCACACCGATGGCAAGAGGAGCCATGTAAAAGAGCGAGGTTAAGTTCGCAACGATCTGGTGCGCGGAAACGACGTCGGCGCCTAAACGAGAAATGAAAATCGTCATGAAGGTAAACGATGTCACTTCAAAGAAGGCGGAAAGACCGATCGGAATTCCGAGCTTAAGCAGGTTGGTTAAAGCCTTGCGGTTGGGCATGGAAATTCGCTTCTGGCGCATCTTGGCGTAGAAGCTGTCATAGTGCCAAATGACCCAGTAAAGGAACAAGCTCAGGAACGCATTGATGGTAGAAGAGATCGCACATCCTGCGCCTCCGAAACTCGGAATAAAGGCCCAGCCGAAGATAAAGATGTAATTGGTGACGGCTTTGACGGCCAGCATAGAGAGCGCAATCCACATTGCCACTTTGGGACGGGAAACAGCCGCGTTCATCGCCATATAAGCGCGTCCTGCCATGGCAGCCGGCAGACCGATAGCGTTGATCAGCAGGAAGTTTGTCGCAATTTCTGCAACACGACCGGTGGAGTTTGTCAGCGTCATCCACATCGGCGTATAGCACATCAGGCCCATACCGATGATGGCAAGAAGAATGGCGAGCCAAATAGTTTGGTGAAGCTCGAAGCCGATTCTTTCGTGATGTCCTGCACCGTAGTGGTGGCCGGCGATCGGAGAAAGCCCCTGCATGACGCCGACTAAAGCAACAAAGACCGAGACGGAAACGGCTAAGCCGATGGCAACAGCGGCCAAGTCGGTAGAACCAAGATGGCCGGTCATTAAAGTATCGAGTGTGGCTCCGCCGACAATGGCAACGTTGGAGATCCAAACGGGGAGCGAGAGCTTAATAATTGCCCAATAGGAAGTATCCGGCGGTTGAAGCCGGCTCAAAATTCGAGTTGACATACCAAAAAGGCAGAAACTACTTTCTGCGAATTAAGAGGAACTTTTCGCTGCTTCTCGGACGGCCTTGGAAAACATCAACAACTTCATAGCGAAGGTCAAGCGTGTTTTCATCGTAATCTCGGTCAACGGCACGCAGAATCCAAGGTGCGTCTGCCTGCTTATCAAAGTTGACACCGCCCCAGTAATTAAAAGCAGCGATATTGCTCAAAGTTAAATGAGAAGCACCGATCTTGTCGAGCGGAATTTTGTTTTCAACGACAACTGCTTTGAAGTTGTCGACAATCGGCTTCATAGAACGAGCTCCGTCAATCAAGTTGACGAATAAGCTCATGACGATGATCCATACCGCAGTCAGGCCGGTTCCGGCCATCCATGCGCCTCTCCAGGAGAAAACCGGGTGTTTGAACAAGCGCCAGAAGACGATTGCAATCCAAAGGACCGTGGCGGTAACGGCAAGGAGGAAGAGGAAAACGGAAGTTCCGTGCGGCTCAACCTCCGGGGCTAAACGAGTAAGGGAGAAAGCCATTTTGGCCGGAACGCCTTCTGTCCAGGCGAAGAAGTAAATCCAGACGGCAATTACGGCAAGTGTATAAATAATACCGGAATACAAGTCCAGGAAGTTCTCGCGGCTGCGTTTAAGACTGACGACGCCGAGTGCGGCTAAAACAGACAGCGAAGGAACTAAAAAGAGCAGGGTGCTGTACAGCTCGGTTCCGGTGAAGATCACGGAGCAAAGTGCAACAACCGAGAAGGAAAGCGGAATAATCAGCGGAGCCTGACGAATCTGGTCTCTCCAGGCGTAGATGCCCCACAAAGCCAAAGGCCAAAGGGGGAAGGTCAGCCAGGAAATGTTTTTAAGCAACCAAAGGTATTCGTCAGCTGGCAGCGGAGAAAGCACGGCAAGACTGGTAGAGATCCAGCTCTTGAACCATTCTGCGGCTTCTGCGGGGAAACAGGCAAAGACCAGGATCGGCCACAGCATTGCTGTTGCAAAGGCTATCGATAAAGTCAGCACGGCGCGTTTGGAACGGCTGGTGTAGTCGGGCGTCAGGAAAATCGCGACCCAAGCGCCGAAAAAGCACCAAAGGCCGGCTCCGGGACTGCTGGCTAAGGCAATTGCGCCGATAGAAAGTCCGGCAATAATGGAACCGCGCCACAGATATTGAAGACTTAATACGATGCCGTAGAAAGCCAAGGCAGAAAAAGCGAGCAGACAGGTAACCGGTGTCAGTTCGTGGAAAGCGGAAATGATGCCGTAGGTGCCGACAGTTAAGAGAACGGCAATATCGGCGACTAAGCGGCCGTAGTCTTTGCGAGCGGCTTCACCGCCGAAGGCAAAGCTCACGGGCTGAGCTTCATCGCGTCGGGAAAGAAGATAAGTGGAATACCAAATCGCGGCCGTGGTCACTGAAAACCACAAACCTGCGGTGATATGAAATGCCTCTACGTTTCCGAAAAGAGGTCCGAAAACCTTGATGCTGAGTGCTGCAAACCAGAAGGAAAGCGGTCCGACGTCGGAAGCCGGGAATCCGTTGACGTTCGGAAGAAGCCAGTCAGCAAAGGAACCGTTGGCCATGTTCCACGCAACACCGAACGAAATAAGCGACTTTCCGCTCCAGACATCCGTAGAAAAGAACAACGGCAGCACGAAGGCAACTAAAAGTGCAATCAATGCAGCTCTCGGAAGCTTACCGGCAGCCGAAGCGCTGACGACGGCCGGAGAGGAATGGTTACTTAACATCGAAGCAGTGTGGTTGTAGACCTGAAAGGTGCGATTTTACTAAAGAAAAGGGCAGCCCAAAAGGCTGCCCTTCGGATCAGTATGAAACTGAAAAATTATTTTTTAGCCTTAGCAGCCTTGGCAGCTTCAGCAGAAGCGTTAAGGGCAGCAGACTTAGCAGCGAATTTCTGACGGAATTTTTCAACACGGCCAGCTTCGACGATACGTGTCTGAGCGCCAGTGTAGAAAGGATGAGATTCGCTGGAGGTATCAAGCTTAACCTGCGGATAGGTAACGCCGTCGATTTCGATGGTGTCACGAGCGTCGGCAGTAGAGCGAATAATGAAGGTCTTGCCGATGGACATATCGGTGAAGGCAACTTCACGATACTGCGGATGAATATTCGGTTTCATGTGTATTCCAAAAAATGTCGGTCGCCACCAACCTTGCGAGACCGCTCACCGTTGTGAGTCCTACGTCCGGCATGTCAGAACGTGCCTAAGTTAATAAAAACAAGGGCAAAATTATACCCAAATTTCCTTGTAAAGCAAACAGATGCCTGATTATCGGCGCATCATGGCAAAGAACTCAGCATTGTTCTTTGTCGGGCGCATCTTATCAAGCAGGAATTCCATTGCCTGGATTTCGTCCATGTCGTAGAGGAACTTTCTAAGAATCCAAATGTTCTGAAGTTCCTGCGGAGCTAGAAGCAGTTCTTCCTTACGGGTTCCGCTCTTGGCAACGTTAATGGCCGGGTAGACGCGCTTTTCAGCAAGACGTCGGTCCAGATGGATTTCCATGTTGCCGGTACCCTTGAATTCTTCATAAATCACATCGTCCATACGGCTGCCGGTTTCTACCAGAGCAGTGCCGATGATCGTGAGCGAGCCGCCTTCTTCCAGATTGCGGGCTGCACCGAGAATGCGTTTCGGGCGCTGCAGGGCGTTGGAGTCCACGCCGCCGGTGAGCACTTTGCCGGAAGTCGGGACGACAGTGTTGTAGGCGCGGGCCAGACGAGTAATGGAGTCAAGAAGGATGACAACGTCTTTCTTGCTTTCAGCCAGGCGTTTGGCTTTTTCGATGACCATTTCTGCAACCTGAACATGGCGGGTAGCCGGTTCATCGAAGGTAGAGGCAATGACTTCACCTTTGACGGAACGTTCCATTTCCGTCACTTCTTCCGGACGTTCGTCGATCAGAAGGACCATCAAGATAACGTCCGGATAGTTGGCTGTAATCGCGTGAGCGATGTGCTGCATTAAAACGGTCTTACCGGACTTCGGAGAGGCAACCAGCAGAGCACGCTGACCTTTACCGATCGGAGCGAGGATGTCGATTAAACGACCGGTGAGGTTCTCGTCGCCCGAGATATTGCGTTCGAGTTTGAGCGGCTGGTTCGGGAAAAGCGGAGTCAGGTTTTCGAAGAGAATGCGGTGTTTAAGAGCTTCGGGAGGAAGACCGTTAACTTTGTCGACTTTGACTAAAGCAAAATAACGCTCGCCGTCTTTCGGAATGCGGACCTCACCTTCAACCGTGTCACCGGTATGAAGATTGAAGCGGCGGATCTGAGACGGAGAAATGTAAATATCTTCCGTGCTGGCTAAATAAGAAGAAACCGGAGAGCGAAGGAAACCGAATCCGTCAGGAAGGATTTCCAAAGTTCCGTCACCGAAAATCTGTTCGCCGGCTTTCGCACGCTTCTTCAAGATAGCGAACATGAGTTCCTGCTTGCGAAGGCGGCTGGCGTTATCAACGTCGAGCTCTAAAGCAATATCGAGAAGCTCGGAGACGTGCTTGGATTTAAGGTCGGATAAATGCATAGGAAATGAAGCTCTTGCAAATAAGGATTACACAATAATCCCAAGCGAAGAGATTTAAATAAAAGAGGAAAGAAGAATTAAGGGAGGAAGGAAGCAACGGTTCGATAAAGAGGAAATCGAACCGTTGTAGAGCAAAATTAGATGAAGTTCTTGAGGAATTCAGAGAACTGAGCGGAATTCATAGCGCCGGCCTGCTGAGCCTGGAGCTGACCGTCTTTGTAAACGGCAAGAGTCGGAATACCGCGAACGCCCAGCTGAGAAGCAACATCCTGGCACTCATCAACGTTGTATTTAACGATCTGAACGCCGTCGGGAAGGGTTTCGGCAGCTTTTTCAAGAACCGGTCCGAGCATGCGGCAGGGACCGCACCAGGGAGCCCAGAAGTCAACGACCACCACACCTTTTTGATTCAGGACGTCGTCAACAAAGCTGGCGTCTGTAACTTGTTTCAAGGCCATTTTTTAAATTACCTCCAATTATTGATTCCCTGGAACCGAAATCGGCTCCAACGGATGATGGGATACTATCACCGAGAGCTTTCAGGGCTTAACTAACAACCCCAAAAAGGTGAAACTCATGCTGGATTTTTGTAACTATACACATTTGAAGCAACCTTGAGGGCGTGTGTGCGCAACGTTAGATATTAACAATGTGTGAAAACTTCTTAGAACGTTGAGCGGGCAAGGAAGGAAAAGCTAAGCGGGTGCAGGCCGGAGTTTTGAAAACGATCCAAATAAGCAGAACTAAAAAGCGCCGCGCAGAAACTACTTTCCGGAGCGACGCTCGTTTGACTATTGGACAAGGTTAATTTTTAGCAAACGCATACCCTTTCCGGAAAATCTTTCCTGTGTAATCGACTTTCACAAGAATGTGTTTGCTTTCAATCTGAATTTTTTCAACAACAGGTTCTTTCTGAACAAAGGCTGTTTTTTGAATTTCAAATTTACCCTGGGCGTAGGCGGCAGGATCCCAACGACCAATAAATTTAGCATTGGCCGTGCCGGAGAACGCGAGCATAAGGGCGATGAATGGAACGCTGAATCTAATCATTTTCTCCTCCTTTTCTTATAGTTAGTTCATCTTACCACTCTGAATCGTGAAAAAGGCTTTCTATTTCAGTTTCATTTTCTTTGCTGGCGCAGAATTCAAATTCATATATAATTCGTAGCCGGCGAGCCCCCTCGCCTGC
>URYO01000053.1 GCA_900552195.1 uncultured Sutterella sp.
GACAGAAAGCATGTTTGTATGACCGAAAGCATCTCTGACAAACCCGGCTCCGACCTCCGAGAAGGAACTTCCGTAACTCATTGGGGAGTTGTGGAGACGATCGTTGTAGACGGAAAGATTTCTAAACTTGAACCGGTTCCGGAGGACTGGCACCCTTCTCCGAATTTAAATGCTCTGGCGGAGCTGCCTTATGCACCTTCTCGGATTCGTTATCCGATGGTGCGCGAAAGTTACCTTAAAGAAGGGATAGCCTCAAGAGATCGCCGCGGAGAGGGTAAATGGATTCGTGTTTCTTGGGACGAAGCGCTTGATCTGATTGCCTCCGAACTTAAACGTGTTTATTCAGAGTACGGTCCGAGCGCTATTTTCGGTCAATCCTACGGATGGAAGTCTCCGGGTACCGTGAATTCAGCTAGTACGCTTCAAAGAAGATTATTAAGTCTTTGCGGCGGTTATGTTTCGGGCGTCAATTCTTATTCCACTGCCGCGATCGGAACCATACTCCCTTATGTTATAGGAACAGGCGATCCTCAGTCGACGGATTGGAATGTTGTTCTTAAAAACAGCAAACGTATTGTGCTTTGGGGCGCGGATCCGATTGTGACGAATGACATCGACTGGTCCACGACACTGCATAACTACTTTCCTTATTTAGAGAAACTTAAAGATTCCGATATCAAAACCATCGACATCAATCCGGTTAGAACAGAAACCGGCGAGTTTTTAGGCAGCGAATGGATCGCACCCAAGCCCGGAACAGATTGCGCCTTAATGCTCGGCATGATGTATGAACTCGAATGTTCAGGCAAAACGGATAAGAACATCCTTCAAAACTGTACTTCCGGATTTGAGGTCTTCCAGGACCACCTTCTCGGAAAGTCAGACGGAATTCCTAAATCGCCTGAATGGGCTTCAGAAATTACCGGTATCCCTACTGACAAAATCCACTCCTTAACTCATGAATTAGCGGACAACCGCACCATGATCATTATGGGATGGGGCATACAACGAATTCAGTACGGCGAGCAGCCGCATTGGATGGCATTCACCCTGGCAAGCATGCTGGGGCAAATCGGGTTGCCAGGCGGAGGCGTGGGCACGAACTACCACTATTCTTCCGGCGGCTGCCCTTTCCATATCGGCCCGATGATCGGAGGCTTAGCGTCTCGAGTAGAACCTGTGCTTCCGAGATTAAAGCCTTGGAAAGGAAGTGCTTATATTCCGGTTATGCGGTTTGCGGATTGTTTCCTGAACCCCGGAAAGACGATCGAACATAACGGTAAAAGACTTACTTACCCTGACATCCGAATGGTGATGTGGACGGGCGGCAATCCTTTTGCACATAAGCCCGAAACGAATCGCCTTCTCTCTGCTTGGAAGAAACCGGAAACCATCGTCGTCACCGATTGCTTTATGACGGCTACCGCTCGTCATGCGGATATTGTGCTTCCGGCACAAACCGTGTTTGAGCACAACGACATCTGTCCGATCGGCACTTACACGAACGACGGCATAGCAGCAAACCACGCAATGATTGCGCCGATTGGTGAATCTCGTTCCGATTACCGGATTTATTCAGAATTGGCTCGTCGTATGGGAGTGGAGCAGGAATTTACTCTTGGTCTAGATGAGATCGGATGGATTCAGGCGATCTACCAAGAAGCAAAGAATCGAGGCTTAAGCTCCGGAATCCAACTCCCTACCTTCGAAGAGTTCTGGTCAAAGGGCATCGTTTTTTATCCGGAAGATGAAACGAGCAAGGAGTTCGTAGCTTTTGAGGAATTTAGAAAAGATCCTGCAAACCATCCTCTTAGGACCGAGAGCGGCAAAATCCAAATCTTTAGTCCTAGGATCGCAAGTTACGGTTATGACGACTGCCGCGGATATCCGAGTTATTTTGAGCCGAGCGAATCTTTAAACAATAAGAAGAAGTATCCGCTGGCCTACATGTCTGGCAAAAGCGCTCACAGACTTCATAGTCAGTTAGACGGAACAACACATACAGCCTCGCATAACATCGGAGATCGGGAGCCGATATGGATTCATCCCGATAACGCTGCCGAGAGAGGAATTCAAACCGGTGATGTCGTTCTTGTTCGCAACGATCGTGGAAACGTTCTCGCCGGCGCCGTTGTTACCGATAAGGTCAGAAAAGATGTTGTTCTTATTCGTCACGGAGGATGGTTCGAGCCGCAAAAGCAGGAAGACGGTTCAACGCTTGACGTTCACGGCAATGCCAACACGCTGACTATGGATGTCCCGACATCCAAATTGGCTTGCGGAAACGTAGCCTCTTCCGGACTTGTCGAAGTAGAAAAATTCGAAGGCGATCTGCCTACCGTCAAAATTCGAGAAGAGACTGTGCCTCAGCCTAAAGCCTGACAATCTTTGTCCGATTCTCCTAATTGAAGACACTTAAGCCTGCGCCTTACTAAAACTGCGCAGGCTTTGTGTTTGTAGGAGTATTCTTATTTGGTGAATAAGAAATCAAACCAACTATAAGAATAAGGATCGGTCATGGCTATCTTTAGCAAGAATATCGACATGCTTAACGGAACTATCTGGGACAAGATGGTTGTTTTCGCAATTCCCCTAGCCCTGACCGGCGTTTTACAGCAGCTGTATAACCTTGCAGACGTTGCGGTTCTCGGACATTTTGTTTCTAATGAGGCAGTGGCAGCCGTCGGCACGAACGTTCCTATCGTGGGCCTGATTGTTGCCTTCTGTATCGGCCTTTCCATCGGCGCAAACGTCGTAGTCGCACGGTATTTGGGTATGCGCAAATACGATGACGCGTCCAGAGCTGTTCATACTGCTTTTGCCACAGCTGTGATCTTCGGCGTTATCGCGATGATAATCGGCGAGCTTTGTTCTTCCATCTTGATGGTATGGATGCAAGTGCCGCCGAACGTCGTTCGTCACTCTGAGATTTATCTTCAGATGTATTTGCTGGGCATGCCCTTCATTTCCATCTACAACTTCCTGTCAGCAGTTTTGAGAAGCCAGGGAGATACACAAACGCCTTTATGGGCCTTGTGCATCGCCAGTGTCTTTAACGCTTTGGGAGACTTATTCGTCGTAACTGTTGTCGACTGGGGCATCGGCGGCGTGGCTTTGATGACCGCTTTAGCCAACTTGTTGGCTTCCGGCATCCTTGTTTATAAGCTCATGCGCACAGATGGGCCGCTCCGCCTTTATCCGAATCGTTTATTCAAGATGGACAAGAAGGCCTTGCGCTCCATGATCAAGATCGGCTGGCCTGCCGGTCTGCAGAGTTCGGTTTTCTCCCTTTCTAACTTAATTATCCAGAGCGCCATCAACTCGCTGGGTGCTGATGTAATGGCGGCCTCCGTTGCAGCCTTTACGATCGAGATTAACTGCTACTGCGTGATTAACGGTTTCGGTTTGGCAGCAACAACATTCATTAGCCAGAACTACGGCGCCGGCAATCTGGAACGCTGCAAACGAATTACTCGCGTCAACATGGCTTTGAATATCGGCATCACGGTGGTGTTGAGCGTTCTGATCTATGGCTTCGGCCGATATTTGCTTGGTTTCTTCACACAATCCGAAGAGATTATTTCTTTGGGTATGATTCGACTGCTCTGGGTCGTGATTCCCGAACCCTTGAACTCCGTTATGGAAGTTCTTTCCGACTCAATGCGCGGTTACGGTTATTCCCTGCCGCCTGCCATCATCACAGTAGTGGTCATTTGTACCATCCGAATCGTTTGGGTGTATTCGGTGTTCGCGGCTAAGCCGACCTATGAAATTTTGATGATGGTCTACCCGCTCAGTTGGCTCGTGACTTCGATCTGCCTGACGTTCCTCTACTTCAGATTCATGAAGAAGCTCCCGGCGAAACGCTGCAGAACGGCCGTAAAAAAAATAGTGACGGAGGGATAATCCTGCATCTAAATTTTTCAACATCTTCCATAAATGCGTTATGAAACCGTTAATGACTGATAAGCCGGTCGGCATAAAAAATGTTCTTCTTGTTGGTAACTCTTTCATGTTCTATAACTGCGGTGTTAACGGAATGATAAACGGTTTTGCAAAAGCAAAACACCGAGATCTCGTCATCACGCTTGTCGGTATCGGAGGCGCTAGCCTGTATTGGCACGACGTGAAGAGTTATTTGCGACCGAATGCTCTAAGAAGCTACAAAATCGCGAGCGACGGTACGAACAAAGTAACGTTCTTGGATTATCCAGACGGAAAGATCTTTGATGCCGTTGTTTTAGAAGATTCGAGTCAAGGGCCGATTCATCCGGAGCTAAAAGAGCTTTTTCGGGAGTCGGCTAGGAAACATTGTCAGGATATTCGTGAAGCCGGCGCCAAACCGTTTTTTATGATGACCTGGGCCTACAAAAACAAACCTGAGATGACCAGTCTTTTAGCCGATGCAACGATTGAAGTGGCTAACGAAAATTCTGCTTCCGTCATACCCTGTGGCATGGCATTTGAACGATCCTCGAAAGATTTTCCCGAGATTGAGCTCATTCGATCTGATAACAGACATCCGACGGTAGCCGGAACTTATTTAGAGGCAGCGGTGTTTTTTGCGTCCTTGACAGGAATCGCTCGGACGGATTGCGATTTCTATGGTCGTTTTGATGATTTGGTGGTGACTTGGGAAACCGGTAAAAAATTACAGCAAATTGCCTGGGACACCGTGCGGGACTTCAACTGCTGGTGATTAGAAAAACCAAGAATCTAGGGGAAAACACTTATAACCCATTCCCGCATTTATACCTCTCGAATACATCCCGTGGGATGGATTTAACCGCCATTGATCCGTTTTTGATCCTCCGGAAAAAGTCAACAATGACTTCATTGATCGAATCTCAATTCAATCTGTTTCGGAGGAAATATGAAAAGAAGAACCATGATTCAATCCGGCATCGGCGGTTTGGCTGCTGCCTTCTCTGCCTCTGCCTTTGCCAGCACAAAATTGAAAGGCAATGAAAAGATGATGCCGGTCGACACCCTGAACCACGAACCCGGCTGGGACAAAGAACCTGTTGAAGTCTTGGAAATCAAGGGCGTCAGAATCGGTGAAGGCCGTCCTAAGATCATTGCTTCCACGACTGCTAAGACGCCCGAAGCTTTCATCGCGTTGGTTCAGGACTACAACAGTCGTCCTGAACTTCAGATGATCGAGCTCCGCCCTGACTACATCGGTGAAATTTTCGTTAAAGAATTTGCCAAGCTCACTAAGCAGGTCTATGAAATCGTCAAGAACAAACCGATTCTCATGACCTTCCGCGACAAGACCGAAGGCGGCGGCAGACACGTTTCCGACGAATACTACAGAGACTTCTATTTTGACGTTCTCGACAATGGCAAGATTGACCTTATCGACATCGAAATGTTCCGCAACGCCGATATCTGCAAGCAGATCGTGAAAAAAGCCAAAGAAAAAGGCGTCAAAGTTGTGATGAGCGACCACGAATTCGGATGGACTCCCTCTGAAGCTGAAATCATTCGTCGTCTTCTCCTTCAGGAACAATTAGGCTCCGACATTCTGAAGATTGCTGTAATGGCCCACAACACCGGTGACGCACTCAACTTGATGAACGCAACTTGGAAGACACGCAATTACTTCTCCCGCAAACCGATGCTCACAATGGCTATGGGCAAAGATGGCGTCTTAAGCCGCATGACCGGTGAATTCACAGGTTCCGACATCACTTTCTGCATGGTTGGCGGCAAACCTTCCGCTCCGGGCCAGATCCCTAGTGAAGAAGCCGAACAGATCCTGAATTCCATTCACAAGGCCATGTACCCGGCTAAATAATTCTTAAGAGAACCTCCTCTCAAGGAACAAACATGCTGAATAAATTAGTATTTCTCTCCGCATTGAGCGTTGTTGCACTCTCTGGGGCAGCCCAGGCAGCAACGTTCAATCCGGGAACTTACACAGCCGTTTCGAAAGGCAACGGCGGTGAAGTTCCGGTCACGGTGACCTTTACCAAGAATGCGATCGAATCCGTCAAGATCGGTGCAAACAAAGAAACACCGGGAATCGGTTCTATTGCCATCGAAAAACTTCCTAAAGCAATCGTTGATAGCCAAAGTCTGGCTCTGAACGGTGTGAGCGGCGCCTCCATCACAAGTCACGCAATCCTCGCAGCTGTTGCTGCCTGCGTGAAACAAGCCGGCGGCAATGTTGACGAACTTTCCAAAGCCAAAGCACAGAAAGCTGTCGTCAAAAATGAAACTTTGAATGCTGACATCGCAGTCGTCGGCGCCGGTGCTGCTGGTCAGACTGCCACTATCCGTGCAAGCCAGCTCGGCAAGAAAGTCATTCTGATTGAAAAGATGCCTTTTACTGGGGGCGCTGCAGCGGTTAACGGCGGCACGGTTGTGATTCAGGGTTCTAAGATCCAGAAAGAAGCCGGTGTTAAAGATGACTCTCCTGCCATCATGACCGAGGACTACATCAAAAACGGCCACAATCTGAACGACCGCAGAATGCTTGAGCTTTACGTCAACAACGTCGGCCCCATGGTTGATTGGGCAACGACCGAAGGCGGAATGCAACTAAATACAAAAGCAGGTTTCACCAATGAAGCTGAACACAGCAAACCTCGCGTCATGCGTTGGGTTGACGGTGCTCAGGGTGCAACTCGTAACTTCAAAGCTTCTGTTGAAAAATCCGGCGCGAAAGTTCTTTTAGCTACTCCGGCGAAAGAACTCATCGTTGACAATGGCCGCGTGGTCGGTGTCAAAGCGGAAGGCGACAACGGCATCCACTACACCATTAAGGCTCCTGTGGTTATCTTGACGACAGGTGGTTTCGGTGCCAATAAGTCGATGCTTGCCGGCAGCCTTAAGAACTCTCTCTACTATGGTGTAAAGAGTTCCAACGGTGAAGGCCACCAAATGGCGATGAAGATCGGTGCCAAGACTCAGATGATGGATCTGGGCAAGATCTACCCGAACGGCATGGAAGTCGCTCCCGGAATTGCTAAGTCCACCATTTGGTCTAACAAGGCAGCCTTTGAGGACCACAGCGGCATTATGGTCAACAAAGCCGGTAAGCGCGTCATCAGCGAGCTCGACACGAACCACAACATTAAGAATGAAGAAGTTAAACAAGGCGGCAAGCTCTTCATCCTGATGGATCAGCCCTCTTACGATGCTTTCCTGACCAAACTTTCCATTACCGGCATCAGCAAAGGTGACATGGACAAGTGGCTCGCCCAGGACGGCAAAGGCTATCCGATCGTTGTTAAAGCTGACAGCATTCCTGCCGTCGCTAAGAAAGCCGGTGTTAACGGCGCAGAACTTCTCAAGACAGTTGCTCGTTACAACGGTTTCGTGAAAGCCGGCAAAGACGCAGACTTCAATCGTCCGGCCAAGTTCATGAAAGAAGTCATTGCTGATAAAGGACCTTACTACATCGTTGAACAACAGCCTCGTTTTGCTACAACGATGGGCGGTGTGGTCACTGACATGAACCTCAATGTTTTGGATGAGAACAACAAGCCGATAAAAGGTTTGTTTGCAGCAGGTGAACTCGTCGGCGGCGCTATGGGCGATGACTCCCCTCCCGGAGGCAACATGGCCTGGGCTATGACCAGCGGTAAGTTAGCTGCCGAACGTGCCGTCCAGTCACTGAACAAGTAAGATTAAGTTCTACGAACCTTGATCCACAATTCCGAAGGGAGACTAAAAAGCCTCCTTTCGGATTTTGCCTAGGAATCACAAGAAACTACTGAGTACTTTTCTATGGGTTCTGATCCT
>URYO01000054.1 GCA_900552195.1 uncultured Sutterella sp.
AAATTGGAGTGCGCCCATAGTATGAGAACAAACCCGAATAAAAGTTCGAGTTCCATTTCTAGTTAAATAAGGAAAAAATATGCGTCCAGATATCAAGGTTTGGAATCCTGAAAATCCGGCCCAATGGAATAAGACGCTAGCATGGACGACTGTGTGGCTAAGTACCTTCAGCCTGACTCTAGGCTTTTGCGCTTGGTTCTTGGTCCCGTCTCTCGCCCCGAGATTAAACGAAATCGGCTTTTCGCTCACCCACAGCCAGCTCTACTGGCTTGTTGCTATGGTGGGTCTTTCCGCAGGTACGCTGCGTATTTTGTGGACTTTCTTACCCCCGATTCTCGGTACCAGAATTCTTGTCACACTCTCAACGGGTTTGCTTTTAATCCCGCTCTTCTGCTGGGTATACGCGGTCCAGCATCCTGACACTCCCTATTGGATGCTGATCTGCTTTGCGCTTTTAAGCGGCATCGGCGGCGGCACTTTCTCCGGCTTAATGGCCTCTACAAACTACTTCTTCCCGAAGCATGAAAGAGGATTAGCCCTCGGTATTCAGGGCGGTCTTTCCGACTTCGGTACCGGCTTGGTCCAATTCGTCACGCCGCTTGTCATCGGCTTCTCCGCCTTTGCGTTCTTAGGCGACGGTCAAGTCGCTCACCTCCCTGACGGCAAGACAGTTACATACTGGCTGCAGAACGCCTCCTGGGTCTGGATTCCTCTGGTCGCAATCATCACGATCCTCTCCTGGCTCTTCCTGCGTTCCGTCCCGGTCTCCGGCAACGTCAAACAAGAGTGGACCATCTTCGGCAACAAACATACTTGGTTCATGACGCTCTTCTATTACGGAACTTTTGCTACGTTTGCCGGCCTCGGTGCTCAGCTGGGTCTGCTCGGCAACCATACTTTTGCCGGTATTGAAGGCGCTCCGAGCGCCGTTGCGCTTGCCTGGTTGGGCCCGGTTATCGGCGCCCTTTCCCGCGTCGGCGCAGGCCAGGTCTCCGATAAGATTCGCGGCGGCCGAGTCACGACAGTTATGGCCGTCTGCAACATCATTGGTCTGCTTGCCCTTTGGCTCTACAAACCTACAACCGTATCCGGCTGCTGGATTTGGCTCCTCGTGATGTTCTGGGTCTTCTTCTGGACCGGCGTGGGCAACGCTTCCACCACTGAACAGATGGCTGTCCTCTTCCCGCCGCTTCAGGGCGGTGCCGTGGTCGGCTGGACCTCCGCTGTCGGTGCATACGGTCCGTTCACGATCGGTATGCTGCTGGCTGAATGCGGTGCGGGCGCAATGTTCGGTATCTCGACACTGATCTTTGTCGCCATCCTGGCCATCAACGTTTACTACTACGATAGAAAGAACGCCCCGGATCTTTGCTGATCGTTCTTTCTCACCTCAAAGAAATTGCTTTAATTGGAGAACAAAATGTCCGGAATCATGAAGTCCTCCCTGTTCTTCGCTAAGAAGGTCGGTTCGTACTCAGACGGCTGGGGCGAAGTGACCGCAGAAGACAGGACTTGGGAACAGGCTTACCGGGATCGATGGGCACACGACAAAATCGTGCGTTCCACCCACGGCGTGAACTGCACCGGCTCCTGCAGCTGGCAGGTTTACGTCAAGGACGGCATCGTCGTCTGGGAAACGCAGGAAATCGATTATCCGCCCACGCCCCCGGGAGTACCAAACCACGAACCTCGCGGCTGTCCTCGCGGTGCAAGCTACTCCTGGTATCTGTATTCCGCTTCCCGCGTGAAACATCCTTTGATTCGTGCCGAATTAAAGGCCGCTTGGGAAGAAGCCCGCAAGACCATGAAGCCAATGGAAGCCTGGGCTTCCATCGTCGAAAATCCCGAAGTCCGTAAGTCCTACACCGCTGCCCGCGGCTTAGGCGGCTTAGTTCGTACAACTTGGGATGAAGCTCTTGAAATAATCGCTTCGGCTAACCTTTATACGATTAAGAAATACGGTCCTGACCGTATTTCCGGCTTCTCTCCGATTCCGGGCTACTCCATGGTGTCCTACGGTGCAGGTACCCGGTACCTGAGCCTCATCGGCGGCGCACTCCTCTCCTTCTACGATTGGTACTGCGACCTGCCGCCGTCTTCTCCTCAGACTTGGGGCGAACAGACCGACGTTCCGGAATCCGAAGCCTGGTACTACTCGAGCTACATCATTGTTTGGGGTACCAACATCTCAATGACCCGTACGCCAGATGCGCACTTCTTAACCGAAGCCCGCTATAACGGCACTAAGGTCGTTAACGTCTGCCCGGACTACTGCGAAGTCACCAAAGACGCCGACTGGTGGATTCATCCGAAACAGGCCACAGACGCAGCACTCGCTATGGCGGTAAGCCACGTCATTTTCAAAGAATTCCACTACGACCATCCGGATCCTTATTTCACCGAGTACTGCCGCAACCTCACCGACTTCCCGATCCTTGTGATGATGGAGCCGCGCGAGGACGGTCATTTCACTGCCGGCCGTACAGTTCGCGCCTGCGACTTAGGCTATAAGGAACCCGAATGCAACAACCCCGAATGGAAGACGATTGTTTGGGACGAGCTTTCCGATAAGCCGGCAGTTGCTCAGGGCTCTATGGGCTACCGCTGGGGTCAGAAGGAAGGCCAGGACTTAGGCAAGTGGAATCTGCATGAAGTTGACGGAGAAACTGGCAAAGCCATTAAACCTCAGCTCACATTCCTGAAGAATTCGGATGCCGTCATCGATGTCGATTATCCGTACTTCGGCGGCCGCAAGCGCGACGGTTTTCCGAACAACCCCATGAACTCTGAAGTCATGGTCCGCAAGGTTCCTGCAAGAAAGATCCAGGTCGACGGCAAAGATGTTTACGTTGCCACCGTTTTTGATCTCTTTGGCAGCTACCTCGGTGTTGACCGCGGTCTAGGCGGCGAATGCGCCAAGAGCTACGCCGACAACATTCCGTTCACACCTGCTTGGCAGGAAAAGATCACCGGCGTCGAAGCACAGTACGCCATCACACTCGGACGAGAATTCGCGACTGCCGCGTCCAAGACTCAGGGCCGCGCCTGCGTGCTGATGGGTGCGGGCGTCAACCAGTGGTTCCAGACCGATAACACCTACCGCTCCATCATCAACATTCTGTTGATGTGCGGCACCTGCGGCGTCCCGGGCGGCGGCTGGTGTCACTATGTAGGTCAGGAAAAGATTCGTCCGGAAGCCGGCTGGGGCGAGTACTCCTTCGCCAAGGACTGGGAACCGGCTACTCGCCACATGAATTCGACGAGCTACTTCTACGAGCACACCGATCAGTGGCGTTACGAACGCATTCCGCTCTCGGACATGCTCTCTCCGCTTGCCGATACCAAAGTCTTTGACGGTACCTACATTGACTACAACATTCAGAGCGAACTGATGGGATGGCTTCCTTCGGCTCCTCAGCTCAATGTCAATCCGACAAAGATCGCAGCGGCTGCGAAAGCTGCCGGATCTGATCCGGAACAGTACCTCATTAATCAGCTTAAAGACAGAAGGATTTCCTTCAGCTGCCTGGATTTAGACGCCGAAGAAAACTGGCCGCGCAACCTCTTCATTTGGCGCTCCAACGTGCTCGGTTCTTCCGGTAAGGGCCAGGAATACTTCCTGCGTCATCTCCTCGGAACAGAAAACGGCATATTAGGCAGCGAGCTGGACGGCTCTGACAAAGAGCTCATGCCGCTCATGGAAAAGTGGCGTCCTGCGCCTCAAGGCAAGCTGGACCTCCTTGTTAACATGGACTTCCGCATGAGCACGACTTCGATTTACTCGGATATCGTGCTTCCGGCAGCCACCTTCTACGAAAAGAACGATATCAACACGACGGATATGCACAGCTTCATTCATCCGTTCGTGAAAGCCGTTCAATGCTCTTGGGAAGGCAGAAGCGACTGGCAGACATTCAAAGACATCTCCAAGAAGCTCTCTGAAATTGCCGCCGAATATGCGGACGACTTCGGCTGCGTCACCGACGTGGTACTCACGCCGCTCGGTCACGACTCTCCGCATGAACTCGGCCAGGCGCTTGACGTTAAGAACTGGTACAAGGGCGAGTGCGACCTGATCCCCGGCAAGACGGCTCCGTTAATTCACGTCATTGATCGTGATTACCGCACGATTTACGACAAGTACACCTCGATCGGACCGCTGCTTACCACCAACGGCGGCGGAAACCGCGGTATCAAATGGAACCTGGATCCGGAAATCACGGAACTCTGTCAGTTAAACGGCACAGTTCAAGAAGGCGTGGCCAAGGGGCGTCCGAAGATGGAAACGGATATCAATGCCGCCAACTTCATTCTTCGTGTGTCTCCGGAAACCAACGGTGCGCTCTCCTTCAGAAGCTGGTCCTTTGTTAAGGATCAGTGCGGTGTGGATGCAAGCTTCCTTTCCGAAGGTCACATCGCCGATAAGATCACCTTTGATGATCTGGCGCATCGTCCTGCTAAGACCTTCAGCGCGCCTGACTGGTCCGGCACGGAAAACGACGAAATTCCTTATGTGGCTTTCTGGCAAAACAAGTACCTGCTCCTGCCGTGGCGCACGATTACCGGCCGCCAGCAGTTCTACCAGGACCACAGTTGGATGAGAGCCTTCGGTCAGCAGTTTGCTCAGTACAGAGCTCCGGCGAACCAAAGAGCTTTGACCGGTTACCGTGATGTCGCCGATAACGGCAACAAGGCCATCATTCTTAACTTTATGACAGCCCACCAGAAGTGGGGCATCCATTCCACCTACTATGACAACGAACGCATGCTGACGCTTTCTCGCGGCGGTCCTGTCGTATGGATGAGCGATATCGATGCGGCCAACGCCGGCATCGTTGATAACGATTGGATTGAGTGCTGGAACGCCAACGGTGCGGTCGTCGGTCGTGCCATTGTTTCTTCCCGTATGCCGGAAGGACTCTGCGTTATGCAGCACGCCACGGAAAAGACGGTCAACACCCCGGGTTCGGAAGTCACCGGACTGCGCGGCGGCGACCATAACTCTCCGACACGCGTTATTTTGAATCCGACGCATATGATCGGCGGCTACGGCCACTTGTCATACGCCTTTAACTATTACGGCACGATTGCCCCAAACCGCGACGACTTCGCATGGGTCAGAAAGATGAATAAAGTGGACTGGATGGATGAAGAAGCGGACAAGAAAGGAGGTGCAGTATGAAGATTCGTGCTCAAATCGGCATGGTCCTGAATCTGGACAAATGCATCGGCTGCCACACCTGCTCCGTCACCTGTAAGAACGTTTGGACGAATCGTCCCGGAACCGAATATATTTGGTTTAACAACGTTGAAACCAAACCCGGCGTCGGTAATCCGAAGAGCTGGGAAGATCAGCAGAAATGGACGGGCGGCTGGGAACTGCACAACGGCAAGCTGCGGCTGCGCCGCGGCTCCAAGCTGGGACTGCTCTCCGGCATTTTTGCCAACCCAAAACTGCCTCAGATCGACGACTACTACGAGCCGTTTACCTTTGATTATCAGAACCTTCAGAAAGCGCCGCGCATGAAAACATGCGTCACCGCGCAGCCGATCTCTTATCTGACCGGCAAGAAGATGAAGAAGATCAACGGTTCTGCAGCGTGGGACGACAACTTGGGCGGCATCGACATCAGAACCGTCGATGACGTGAACTTAAAGAACGTCGAGCGCGAGATTTACGCTCAGTACAAGAACACATTCCTCTTCTATCTGCCGCGTCTGTGTGAACACTGCCTGAACCCGGCCTGCGTCGCAAGCTGCCCTTCCGGTTCTATTTACAAACGCGAAGAAGACGGCATCGTCCTCGTTGACCAGAACAAGTGCAAGGGCTGGCGTATGTGCATGAGCGGCTGCCCCTACAAGAAGGTCTACTACAACTGGACCACCGGTAAGGCAGAAAAATGCATTTTCTGCTACCCGCGTGTTGAGTCCGGCCTTCCTACAGTATGCGCCGAGACCTGCGTGGGACGTATCCGCTACATGGGTGTCATGCTTTATGACGCAGACAAGATCAAAGACCTTGCCTCCACTCTGGACGAAGGCGATCTGTATGAGGCACAGCGTCAGATCTTCTTAGATCCGAATGACCCGGACGTCGAAGCGGCTGCTTTAGAAGCCGGCATCTCGCACGATTGGATCGAAGCTGCTAAGGCTTCTCCGATTTACAAGATGATTTCCAAGTGGAAGATCGCACTTCCCCTGCACCCGGAATTCAGAACGCTTCCGATGGTCTGGTACGTCCCGCCGCTTTCTCCGATTGCGCAAGCGGTTGACGTGGGCAAGCTCTCCATGAAGGGGTTTATCCCCGACGTGCAGAGCCTGCGCGTTCCGATGCAGTATCTGGCTAACCTTCTCGCGGGCGGCAACGTTAAGCCCGTCGTCGAAGCATTAAGCCGCCTGCTCGCAGAAAGAACGATTTTGCGCAAGTACTCGGATAACGCCGGCACCAGCCAGTTCCTGACTTGCGAAATTCTGCCGGAACAGCTCCAAGGCATTGAAGAAATCAATGAACTCAAGGCACTCGGCCTCACGGTTCAGGATGTCTGCGATATGCACCGGCTGCTTGCCATTGCGGACTATAAGGAGCGCTTTGTCGTTCCGTCTGCAAATCGCAACACCGAGGCCGCCGTTCTTATGCAGGGCAGCCAAGGTTACAACCTCGGCGGCGGAGAAGACATGAGACGCCGTGCGGATTCGCTGTTCGGCGGTCCGATGAACCGCAAGATTATTCCTCTGTTTGAGGAATATCAGCGAGCTCCGGACTCTACTCAGGGAGGTAAATAATGAGCAGCTTTACACTTGCATGGCACTTCCTGATATTCGGAGTGCTGCCTTATGTCGTTATCGCCGTTCTGGTGCTCGGCAGTCTGGCGCGTTTTGTTCTGGCGCCCTACAGCTGGAAGAGCCAGAGCAGCGAGATCTTGGATAAGAAAGACATCTTTTGGGGTGCCAACCTTTTCCACATCGGCGTGATTTTCCTCTTCTGCGGACACTGCTTCGGTCTGTTTACGCCGACCGAGTGGCTCAACGCAGCCGGCCTGACACCGCGTCTGCACCAGATGATGGAAATTATCTGCGGCGGTCTCTCGGCAATCGTGGCGATCACCGGTCTGATTATTCTGACTTGGCGCCGTTTAACCAACGAGCGTGTCAGAGCGGCCTCCCGTCCGAGTGACTTCTGGGTTTTGTTCCTGCTGCTTACCGTCATCATTCTCGGTATCGGCTGCGTCGTGAATTCTTACTTTTACGACCGTTCCGGAGCGACGATCATTTTGTTAGGCGCATGGGTCCGAGGCCTCTTCTCCTTTGATTACCAAGCCTGGCAGAATATTCTCCTGGTTCCGGATTGGCAGAAAGGACACATCTTTGTCGGTTTGATCATTTTCCTGATCGTTCCGTTCACAAGGCTAGTTCACATTTGGAGCGGCTATTTGTCAGTGTTCTATCTGATCAGACCGCACCAGATTATGCGTGCCAATAACGGCAAACCTGTCAACTACCTCGGCCTGAAGGGCCGAGGCTTGAAATAGCCTCTAGTTGACTAGCCTCAGTCTGTCGTTTTGAGGACTACGTTGGTTGGGAATGCACAGGCACCGCGGGATGCAGATCCTAGTCCCGCGCTCTGCGGCCGATGGTTAAAAGCTCTGAGAGGCAGGAGCGGTGCTGTCGG
>URYO01000055.1 GCA_900552195.1 uncultured Sutterella sp.
GCTATGACAACACTTTGTTCAGGAATCTGAATATAAACTTCAGATCCGATTTCTAAGCCGTGATTTCCGCGAATAAATCCGACGACGTTTAAGCCGTTAGGAAGTCTTAAGGTTACTTCTCCGCCTTTTTCTTTCTGGGGAAGACGGGAGACTTGTCCGAAGAGGAAACAGCGGCTGCGTTCCTCAGGTTTGTCTTTAGAAACGGTGGCGGCAGACGCCTTGAATAAAGCTAAAACGCTTTTACCAACTTGCAGATCCAAGAGCTGACGGCTTTCGAGCGTAACACTTGAGCGGAGGTATTGACCTTCGCAAACTTTCATCTTGACCTTGCACATCGACATTCCGCCGTGAATGTCTTCAATCACGCACGGAATGATGTTGCGGATACTCATGCGCAGGGCAACGGAGGCCAGCGCCGCTAATTTCGGCGATTCTCCGCCCTGAATGTCCTCCAAAATTTGGTTTCTGACTTTATTTAAGGCCGCTGAGGCTTCTAAGACAGCTTCGCCGGCAGCTGTGACGTGGGCTCCGCCGCCGGAGTTGCCGCCGACCGTTTTTTCAACAAGAGGTTCACCGGCAAGCGCGGACAAGGTTTCGATTGCCTGCCATGCCGCTTTATAGCTGATACCGGCGCTTCGGGCCGCTTCCGAAATACTTCCGTACTGCTTAATACGCTGAAGAACGTCGATTCTTTTATCCACAACATTTTGGGAAAGTGCGTCGGAAATATTCAGGGCCATTTCTTTTCCTTGTCTAAACGAATATTGTTATTTTATCGATATTCATGTTTAGAATAACGATAAAGTAGTTCTTATGCTTGGTTACATTATAGCTAACGAGGATGTTATGAAGAAAATAGTTGTCGGTCTCTCTGCTGTTTTAGCTCTTTCTGTTGCCGGCGTCTCCGCTGCGGAAATTAACGTTGCCGTTGCGGCGAACTTTACCGCTCCGATTAAAGAAATTTCCGCTATTTACGAAAAGGAAAGCGGAAACAAGATTCTTGCCTCTTTCGGCGCCACAGGCGCTTTCTACGCACAGATTAAAAATGGTGCGCCTTACCAGGTTTTGTTTGCAGCCGACGCTAAAACACCTAAGAAAATCGTAGACGAGGGACTCGGTATCGATGCCAAACCGTATGCTTTCGGAAAATTGGTTCTTTGGAGTGCTGCCGATAATTTTGTTAAGCAGGATCCGAACTTCATTCTCTCAGACGAAGTTAAAAAGATCGTTGTTGCAAATCCGAAGTTAGCTCCTTACGGTGAAGCTGCATACCAGACAATGGAAAAATGGGGCAATCTTAAAAAGGCTGAATCTAAATTTGTGACGGGCGACAATATCGGAAAGACATTCCAGTTTGCTAAAACCGCCAACGCGCAAGTCGGTTTCGTGGCATTGTCTCAAGTCTTTAAAAACGGCAAAATCACTTCCGGTTCAGGCTGGATTATTCCGGCAGACTGCTACAAGCCTATTCGCCAGGATTCCGTTATCCTGAATCCGGGTAAAGACAGCAAGGCCGTGGCAGACTTTATGAAGTTTATGGCGACAAGCCCGAAGGTTCAGGCGGTTATTGATTCCTACGGCTACAGCACAAAGTAATTAAGAAATAGGACCGACATGTTTACTGCGGAAGAACTGCTTCCTATTAAGCTGACGTTAGAGCTGGCATTGATTACGACTGTCTTCTTGCTTTTGGTGGCAACACCGCTGGCTTGGTGGCTGTCGCACACTCAATCAAAATGGCGGGCTCCGATCAGCTCAATTGTCACACTACCGTTGGTTCTTCCGCCGAGCGTCCTGGGCTTTTACCTCTTGGTGGCCATGGGACCGTCAGGTCCTCTTGGAAAACTGACAGAAGCTTTAGGCATCGGACTTCTGACATTTACTTTTCCGGGGCTGGTGATCGGCAGTATTGTTTATTCGATGCCGTTTGCCGTGCAGCCGCTGCAAGCGGCCTTTGGGTCGATCGGCAAGCGCCCCTTGGAAGTGGCCGCAACGCTGGGCGCAAAGCCCCTGGATGCCTTCTTTAATGTTGTTCTGCCTCTTGCCAAGCCCGGTTTTGTTACGGCGGCACTTCTCACATTTGCCCATACCATCGGGGAGTTCGGCGTTGTTTTGATGATCGGCGGGAATGTTCCGGGTAAAACGCAGGTCGTCTCCACGGAAATTTACAGTTATGTTGAGGCAATGGAGTACAGCAAAGCGCATTGGCTGGCCGGCGGCATGGTGGTCTTTAGCTTCTTTGTTTTGCTCGGCTTAACGCTTTTGAATCGCCACAACGAGCGCGTTATGCCTTAATTTTCTCGACTTCTAATCTGTATGTCTGATTCTTTAAGTTCCGCTTCTCTGCTGCTTCTTCGTGAAGACGGTTTCAGGCTGGAATGTTCATTTGAGTTCCCGAATTCCGGAATTACAGTTCTTTTCGGAGCGTCCGGCTCTGGAAAAACAACGGTTCTTCGCTGTATTGCAGGATTGGAGCGGGCAAAGGGTTTTGTTAAGGTCGACGGCGTTTATTGGCAAAACGACGAACAAAAACTTTTTCTACCGACTTGGGAGCGGCCTTTAGGCTATGTGTTTCAAGAGGCGTCGCTTTTTCCTCATCTGACTGCGAAGCAAAATATCGAATTTGCGGTTAAGCGCAGCAAATCGACGGATGCCCGCTCCCGTATGGAAGAAGCGATTGATTTATTGGGCATTTGTGGCCTTCTCGGGCGAAAGCCTGCTCAGCTCTCGGGCGGTGAGCGCCAGCGTGTGGCAATTGCGCGTGCTGTCGCAACAGAGCCCAAAATCATGCTTTTTGACGAGCCGCTGGCGGCGCTGGATTTCAAAAGGAAGTCCGAGATTATGCCTTGGCTTGAGAAGCTCAAGACCAACCTCAAAATTCCGATGCTTTATGTCACGCACTCTGCGGAAGAAGTACTGCATCTTGCCGACAATCTCATCGTGATGGAAGACGGCAGGATCAAAACTTCCGGAGCTTTGACTGATGTTCTTGCCAATATCAATTTGCCGATCAAAATCGGTGAGGATACAGGTGTTCTCCTAAAAGGCAAAATTGTCTCCAAGGACAAAGAATGGTCACTGATGACTGTTGACTGCGGCAACATCGCTCTGCATATCGGAGATAACGGCCAGCCGATCGGAAGTCCGGCGTCGTTGCGAATATTAGCCAGAGAGGTGGTATTTGCAAAAGAGAAGCCGAGCGGTCTGTCGGTTCAGAATGCTTTCGAAGGTGTTGTCGAAGAGATTTCGGTGCAGAAGGATTCCTCGGGTGCCCTGATACGAGCAAACTGCTCGGGACAGATCATCGTCGGTAAATTAACACGCAAAGCGCTCAGCGAATTAGACATAAAAGAAGGGAGCCAAATTTGGCTCCTCATCAAAAGTGTTGCGCTGCTTTCTGTTTAGTCTTCCAAGACCTTCACTTTGTAAGAAGTCGGTCTGCCATCATCGAAACTAAACGGAATAGTGATATTGGCGGTACCGCCGCCGGTAATGAGATCAACCTTCGGATCTGTCTTGTATTCGGCAGGTTCGAAGATTTTTTGTATTCTGGAGTTGCTTGCGCCTTCAAGAGTGAGCTGAATAACGGGCAGCTTCTGACTCCGCATATCCTGATTCTGGATCTGAAGCTTTAACTCCCACTGTCCCGGAGAAATGGCATTGACTTGGTTGGACAAGACGACCGGAGTTCTCAGAGGCGGGCAGTAGAGATAATCACAGCTTTGCTGAGAAAGTGTATTCAGAGGCTCTTTTTTCAGGATTTCGGGTTGCAGGAACAGCGTTACCTGCCATGCGGCAAGAATCACAAAGCACAGGCAGATAAAAAGCATGATGGAGCGAACGATTCCCGGAGTGCGGGACGGATCCGTCGGATCTCCGAGGTCATCTTCGGGCGGAAGGATAACGCCGTCGCTACCTTTAACGCCGAACTTCTCAATAGGGTCAGGAGCAGGTTTCGTCTCAGACTTCGTTTCTTTAGGAGTCTCTTCTTTTTTCAAAGGTGCGGAAAGTTCAGAAATATCCTTTGAGAGCGAAGCCATCAATGCCTTCGGATCTTTCGGACGTTCCTGAGGAGGCTGAGCCGCCGGAGCGGGTTCGCCCGGACGAACAGAAGCGGTCGGAAGCTTAAAGTCTTCGGGAAGTTTTTTCAGGTCAGCAGGGACGATTTTCGGAATATCTCTCTGCTTCTGATTTCCGCCCAGTGAAGGTTCGGACGGGAAGTTGTAGTGATTCGAATCTCCCTCGAATTTAGGTTCCATAGCCGCCTCTTTTCTAATTAGTGAATCTGACCGGCCAAACAAATCCAGCCGTCCATAGACTTCCAAACAGAAAGCGGAGAGTCAGGACGATAAGAGCCATAAACCTCGATCAATTCTTCTGCCTGTCTTTCCAAAATGCCGGAAAGAACGAGATAACCGCCTTTTTTCACGCGCGCCAAAAGTGCCGGCGCTAAGAGTCGAAGCGGATTGCTGAGGATGTTTGCCACAACGACATCGAATTTTTCGTCCGGCATATCCTTCGGCAGATAGAAGCTGGCGTCTGCCCGGTTCACTTCTGCATTATAGTCGGCGGCCTCGATGGCCTGAGGATCGATGTCCGTACCGAGCACTTTGGAAGCCCCAAGTTTCTTGGCGGCAACAGCCAAAATTCCGGATCCGCAGCCGTAATCCAGAACGGATTTTCCTTCCAAATTATGGTCATGCAGCCACTCCAGACACAGACGTGTGGTCGGATGTGTTCCGGTACCGAAAGCAACGCCCGGATCCAGACGGATATTGATGGCGTCGGGATTGGGCGGTTCATGCCAGGACGGAACGATCCAAAGATCGCCGGCAATCTGAGTCGGTGTGAACTGGGCCTGCGTGATGCGAACCCAGTCATTGTCCGGAACTTCCGTTCTGCCCTCGAGAACTGGTTTTTTAAGACCTTGTTCTTTGAGCGCAGCTTCTAATGCGCCTTCCATGTCGAAGTCGTCTCCGCAGAGGACTTTAAGACGGGAGCTGTCCCAAGCGAAATCATCAATCTCGATTCCCGGTTCTCCGAAAATCGGTTTTTCACGTTCGGTTTCGGCGTCCGCGTCCTCGATAGAAACCGAGTAGGCGCCCTTATCCATTAAGAAGTCGGTCAAAGGCTCGACTTCCTTTTTGTCCGTCAGCAGAGAGTATTCGAATAACATGAGTAACAGCCTTATTTCTTCACAGATTCGCGGTGTGCCAGCTTCTCTTCCAGATAGTGAATGCTCACGCCGCCCTGAAGGAACTTCTGATCGATCATCATTTCGCGGTGCAGCGGAATGTTGGTCGAGATGCCTTCAATAACGGTTTCGGAAAGTGCCGTGCGCATTCTGGCGATAGCCTGGTCACGGGTGTCACCGTAAGTGATGAGCTTGCCGATCATGGAGTCGTAATGAGGAGGAATGAAGTAACCGGGGTAGACGTGAGAGTCGACACGAACACCGGGGCCGCCGGGCTGATGCAGTGTTGTGATGCGGCCGGGGCTGGGGATGAAGCGATACGGATCTTCAGCGTTGATACGGCACTCAATCGCGTGACCCTTGATCTGAATGTCGCGCTGACGATAACGAAGTTTTTCGCCTGCGGCAATGCGAATCTGTTCCTGAACCAGATCAACACCGGTGACGAACTCTGTGACCGGGTGTTCCACCTGAATACGGGTGTTCATTTCAATGAAGTAGAACTCACCGTTTTCGTAGAGGAACTCAAACGTGCCTGCGCCGCGGTAGCCGATCTTGCGGCAGCCTTCGGCACAGCGCTCTCCGATCTTTTCAATCGCGCGGCGGGGAATGCCGATGGCCGGAGACTCTTCGATGACTTTCTGGTTGCGGCGCTGCATGGAACAGTCGCGTTCACCGAGCCAAATCGCATTGCGGAAGTTGTCGGCGAGAACCTGAATCTCAATGTGACGTGGGTTTTCAAGGAATTTTTCCAGATAAACCGTGTCGTTGCCGAAAGCGGCTTTTGCTTCCTGCTTGGTGGTGTTGACGGCGTTAATCAATGCAGCTTCGGTATGAACGACTTTCATACCGCGTCCGCCGCCGCCACCCGAGGCTTTAATGATGACTGGGTAGCCGACAGAGCGGGCAATCTTGATGATTTCCGAAGGGTCATCAGGCAGGGCGCCGCCGGAACCGGGGACGCAGGGAACGCCGGCGTCGATCATGGCTTGTTTGGCAGATACCTTATCGCCCATCAGGCGGATCGTTTCGGGACGCGGGCCGATAAAGACGAAACCGCTGGACTCCACGCGTTCAGCGAAATCGGCGTTTTCAGAAAGGAAACCGTAGCCGGGATGGATCGCTTCGGCATCAGTGACTTCGGCAGCACTGATAAGAGCCGGCATGTTCAAATAGCTTTGATGAACAGGGGCAGGTCCGATACAAACGGATTCGTCGGCGAGGCGAACGTACTTGGCATCCGTATCTGCAAGCGAGTGGGCAACCACCGTTTTAATGCCCATTTCCTTACAGGCGCGCTGAATGCGAAGTGCGATTTCTCCGCGGTTGGCAATCAAAATCTTACCGAACATAGGGGCTCACTGATTATTCGATGACGAAAAGCGGCTGGCCGAATTCGACCGGAGAACCGTTATCCACAAGAATTTCTTTCACTGTGCCGCTGACTTCGGCTTCAATTTCATTGAGAAGCTTCATGGCTTCAATGATGCACAGCGTGTCGCCTTTCTTAACCTGGGTGCCGACTTCTACGAAAGGATCGGCGCCGGGGCTCGGAGCTCTATAGAAAGTACCGACCATCGGGCTTGTTACCTGAGTACCGCTCGGGGAGTTAGAGGCCGGAGCGGCAGAAGGAGCAACAGGGGCTGCGGAGGGTGTAGGAGCGGCCGGGGCCGGAGCTGCCTGCGGGATCTCGATAATCGCCGGTGCGGCTTGAGCGGCTTGGGCAGGGCGGTTTACGATTCTGACGTGGTCGCCTTCTTCATTGATTTCGATTTCGGCGATGCCGGAAGCCTGAACTAAATCGATCAATGTTTTAAGTTTTCTCAAGTCCATAGAAATGCCTTTCTATATATAAATTAGGGAAAATTATTCTGCGGGAAGGAAATAGGCGGCGGCTGAGAAGTAGCCGTGGACTCCGAGGCCGATGATGCAGCCTTCGGCAATGTCAGACAGGTAAGAATGGTGTCTGAATTCCTCACGCTTAAAAATGTTGGATAAATGAACTTCGATAAACGGGATCTGTACAGACAAAAAGGCATCGCGAATCGCGATGCTGGTATGTGTGTAAGCGCCGGGGTTGATAATGACTGCTTCGATACCTTCTTTTGCTGCCTGCTGAATCCTATCGACTAAATCACCTTCGTGATTACTCTGGTAGGTTGTAAGTGTTCCTCCGGTGGATTCAACGAAGGCTCTTAAATCGGTTTCGATCTCGACAAGCGTCGTCGTACCGTATTTGTCCGGCTCTCTGGTTCCCAAAAGGTTGAGGTTTGGACCATTCATCAAAAGTAGTTTTTTCATAGGCGAAGCCGCGGGCTAAATCGCGGCTAAATTGGTTTTCCGCCTAGTATAGACGCTATTTGCGCCTAATTCTTCAATAAGTTAGCCTAACTTGTTTCTGATTTCTAACATTTTTCGTCAAAAAACGGCTTAGAAATTGCACGAAATTAAAAGAAGATAAGGCTTTAT
>URYO01000056.1 GCA_900552195.1 uncultured Sutterella sp.
AGATATCGGGGATGTGGGAGTGTTCGTTTTTAATAGAGAGATCAGAGTGAAGCCGTTTAGAACCAAATTTACGAACATTTTGACAGGTCTGGGTGTGACTGCGGCTTTACTGTTTTCCATTCCTTCTTCGGCCGTTTCTCAGGAAACAGCTCTTCCCGGGAAAGGCGAAGTGGTATTAGAGAAAGCCGGCGAGATTGAACTCGGGGATTTGATTCAGCAGTGGGCCAGCGAGATGGATCACGTTTACGCCGAAACCCGCATCCAGGCAAAAGACTCGAACAAAAAGATTTTCGAAAGACTGGGCATTAACGACAAAGCATTTGTTCGTTATGTGAACTCCATCAAAGGTAAAGAGAATCCTTTTGCTCGCCTCCAGAAAGGACGTTTGATTCAGGCTCGCCTGACACCGACCGGAGAAGTCATTTCTTTGCGTGTTTTCCGTCCGATTGACTCCTTGTCTCGCGACGTCGCTTATTTCCAGGTCAGCAAAGAATCCGGAAAGTTTAAGCACGCCAATTTAAAGAGCGAGATCGATGCCTTCCCGATTGCCTCCTCCGCAGTGATTAAGACCTCGCTCGAGAGCGCAGCGGTTTCTGCAAATATTCCGGCCAATGTTTTGGCTCAAATTAAAGAAAGACTCAGCACGTCGATGGACGTGAATAAAGGTGTTGCTGCCGGCGATTCTTTCAGCGTCATTTATGAACGCCGCCAGATTGACGGAGCCGACCTCGGTTCCGGAAAACTTTTGGCAATTGAGTATTTCTCCAAAGGCAAGACCATTGATTCTTACTGGTACGAGGGCGAAGGCGTCGAAGGTTATTTCGACTCCGAGGGCAACAACACAGACATTACGTTCCTGCGTATGCCCTGCGAAGCCCGCGTAACCTCTACTTTTAACCGCGTTCGTAAGCATCCTGTGACAGGACGCCTGCGTCCGCACTGGGGTGTTGACCTCGGTGCACCGCGCGGAACACCGGTTTACGCAGCCGGCGACGGAGTGATTTCTTCCAAGAAATATCAACGCCGCGGCTACGGTTACTGGCTTGAGCTCACTCATGCCGGCGGTTATAAATCACTTTACGCTCACTTGAGCAAGTACGCAGCCGGCATGGCCGAAGGCGTCAAAGTGAAGAAAGGACAGCTGATCGGATATGTCGGTACTTCCGGTATGGTGACCGGTCCTCATCTTCACTATGAACTGAAGAAAGACGGTCAGCAAATCAATCCGCTCATCGCCGATCTTCGAACCGGAGAAAACCTGAAAGAGGATGCGCTGGAAGATTTCAAGCTTGCAATCTCTCCGATGCGCCGCCAGATCGCAATGCTGAGCCGACTTCAGCTTGCGCAGAATTCAGCCGCAACAGGTTCGGACTAAACGACTTGTTAGAATTTGAGGCCTCAGTTGTGTGAGGCCTTTGTTTTTATGTGCACTCCGAATATTCCTATTTACGTCGGCATGATGTCCGGCACCAGCATGGACGGTGTTGACGCTGTCGCATGCGTTTTTAATGAAAAAGGCTGTCAATTTATTGCCCGCAGTTTTGAGCCTTCCTCGGACATGCTGCGCGAAAGCCTGCTTTCCTTGTGTCAGACCGGACCGGACGAAGTCTTCCGCATGCAGAACGGTGCCAACGAGATCGCAAAGATTTATGCTAAGGCTTTCAATAAGCTGCTGACAGACAGCGGACTGAGTTACAAGAACATCCGGGCGATCGGTGCGCACGGCCAGACGATACGGCACAATCCGCAGATCGGCGCGAGCACTCAGCTGATCAACGGGGCTTTACTGGCGGAGCTCACAAAAACGGATGTGATTACGGATTTCAGAAGCCGTGACTTGGCTGCCGGCGGAGAAGGGGCACCGCTGGTTCCCGCCTTTCATAAGTGGGTGCTGAGCGGAGATGTGCCGCGCGGCATTTTAAATATCGGCGGCATCAGCAATCTTACCGTACTGCCCGAGCGCGGCAGCGACGACGAAGTTCTGGGTTTTGACTGCGGCCCAGGAAACGTGCTGATGGACGCATGGATCGAAAAGGTCAACCACGTTCGATATGATCAGGATGCCGTGTGGGCACGCAGCGGTAAAGTCATTCCGCAGCTGCTGGAGAGCTTGAAACAGGAGAAATTCTTTTCTCTGGTGCCTCCGAAGAGCACGGGACGCGAGCTTTTCAACCTGCCTTGGCTGGAAGCCCGATTAAACGGAGAAAAACCGGAGGACGTGCAGCGGACGCTGGTTTCCTTTACTGCAGAAACCGTCACGGATGCGATTCGCAATTTTGCGCCGCACATCAAAGAGCTGAGAGTCTGCGGCGGAGGCGCCAAGAATCCTCTGATGATTAGTGAGCTGGCACTGCTCAATCCCGAGTTGGTTGTCACGACAACTGCGGAGCTCGGCGTGGATCCGCAGGACGTTGAGGGGTTGGCGTTTGCGTGGCTGGCTTATCGTTTTGACCGCCGAGAGCCGGGAAATCTGCCGAGTGCCACCGGCGCATCCGGTTCTCGAATTCTGGGCTGCTTGTATCCCGCCTAAACGAAAAGACCTCCTTGCGGAGGTCTCTGACGATTTTGTCGTGTCTTAATGCTTAGACGGAGAAGCTGGAGCCGCAGCTGCAGGTTGTCGTCGCATTCGGGTTCTTAATCACGAACTGTGCGCCTTCGAGGTCTTCTTTGTAGTCGATCTCGGCACCGACGAGATACTGATAGCTCATGGAGTCGATCAGGAGGGTGACTCCGTTTCTGACCATCACAGCGTCGTCTTCGTTGGTGGTTTCATCAAAAGTGAAGCCGTACTGGAAACCGGAGCATCCTCCGCCCTGAACGAATACTCTGAGTTTGAGATTCGGGTTGCCTTCTTCGTCAATCAGTTCTTTAACTTTGAGGCTGGCGGCATCGGTGAAGATAATGGGGTCGGGAAGCTTGATCTGTTCCTGATCCTGAACATTGTTTTCAGCCATTATTTTTCCTTGCAATAAGTAAATTTAGTACTACGGATTATAGAGAATCCGTCAATAGCACAAGGCCGGATTAGGTCATAATTTGTGAAAACAAACGGATTCCGTCCAACAGATTAAGCCGTTTGATTTTAGGAAGCGATGCCGCGTTCAGCGGAGTTTCAAACTTATAATTCTTTGATAATCGCCTGCGGATCAACCCCCGCAGTTTTATGGCTTACTTATGGGAAAAGCACATGTTCAACAAGAATTCGACCATCGAAATATCTGACCCGGCTGTATGGGAAATCATTCAAAAAGAGGGCAAACGTCAGGAAGATCAGATTGAACTGATTGCCAGTGAGAACTACGCCTCTCCGGCCGTTATGGCGGCCCAAGGCTCGGTGTTGACCAATAAGTATGCCGAAGGATATCCCGGCAAACGCTACTACGGCGGCTGCGAGTATGTTGACGAGGCTGAAACGCTGGCCAAAGAACGTGCCCTCAAACTCTTCTGCGAACCGGTCGGCGTAGAAATGGCGGTTAACGTACAGCCGCACTCCGGAGCTCAGGCCAATATGTCCGTTTTCTTCGGCCTGCTCAATCCCGGCGACACGGTGATGGGTATGTCGCTTGCCGAAGGCGGCCACTTGTCTCACGGCATGAAGCTCAATATGTCCGGCAAGTGGTTCAACGTCGTAAGCTACGGCTTAAACGACAAAGAAGAAATTGACTACGACCAGGTAGAAAAGCTTGCTGAAGAAAACAAGCCCAAAATTATCATCGCCGGAGCTTCTGCTTATTCCTTATATATCGACTTCAAGCGTTTCAGCGAAATTGCGAAGAAAGTCGGCGCTTACCTTATGGTCGATATGGCGCACTATGCGGGGCTCGTTGCCGCCGGAGTTTATCCGAGTCCGTTCCCTTACGCCGATATCGTGACGACCACGACCCACAAGACGCTGCGCGGACCGAGAGGCGGCATGATCTTCTGCCGTCCCGATCTGGAAAAACAGATCAATATGGCGGTCTTCCCCGGTGTTCAAGGCGGTCCCCTGATGCATGTGATTGCCGCTAAGGCAGTCGCTTTCGGCGAAGCATTAAAACCGGAATACAAGGAATATCAGCAGCAGGTCATCAAGAATGCTGCTGCAATGGCTGACGCTCTGACGAAACGCGGCCTTCGTATTGTCTCCGGACGCACCCAGAGTCATGTGATGCTCGTGGACCTTCGTTCTAAGAATATCACCGGGAAAGAAGCTGAAACCGTTCTTCATGAAGTCGGTATTACGGTCAATAAGAATTCGATTCCGAACGACCCGCAGAAACCCTTCGTAACCAGCGGTATTCGCTTGGGTTCTCCTGCCATGACGACCCGCGGCTTCAAAGAAAATGAAGCGATCGAAGTCGCCAATCTCATCGCTGACGTGCTTGATGCACCTAAGAACGAACAGGTGCTCGCCAACGTAAAAGAACGTGTTGCAAGTCTCGTTGCCCGATTCCCTGTTTATTTGGCAACCGTGTAAGGCTGATTCAGGAGCGATCCTATGCTTTGTCCCTACTGCAAAGAACCCAACACTCAAGTTATTGACTCCCGCACCTGTGAAGAAGGTTCGGCCATTCGGCGCCGGAGAAAGTGTCCGAACTGCGGTGCCCGCTTCACGACGTACGAAAAGGCCGCACTGCAGATGCCGCTCATTATCAAGAAAAACGGCAGCGTTCGGGAGGCCTACAACAGCGAGAAGCTGCGCCGCTCCATGCAGATTGCGCTGCGCAAGCGCCCTGTGAAAGCAAGCGAGCTCGACTCGGCCATTTCACGCATTGAGAAGCAGCTTCAAGTGTCCGGGGAAAAGGAAGTGACCTCCAAACGCGTCGGAGATATGGTCATGCTCGAGTTGAAGAAACTCGATAACGTGGCCTATGTCCGCTACGGTTCGGTCTACTTTAACTGCGGGACGTTGGACGACATGATCAAGCTCGTTGAAAACGCCCGAGACGACCAAGGAAAGGATGAAAAATGAGTTTTTCCGATTGTTCATATATGCGCCGTGCGCTGGAGCTGGCGAAGAAAGCTCGTTTTAACTGTCCGCCGAATCCGGCCGTGGGCTGCGTGATTGTCAAAGACCGCCGCATCATCGGCGAAGGTTTTACTCAAAAGACCGGCGAGGCACATGCCGAAGTCATGGCCTTGCGCGACGCGGCCTCCCGCGGAGAAAGCGTAGAGGGCGCAACGGTTTACGTAACGCTCGAGCCGTGTTCACACTACGGCCGCACACCGCCCTGCGCCCTAGCGCTTAAAAATGCGAAGGTTGCCCGCGTGGTTGCAGCCCTGAAAGATCCCAATCCTTTGGTGGCAGGCAAGGGCCTCAAGATGCTGGAAGAAGCCGGCGTTAAAGTTGAGTGCGGGCTGGAAGCCGAAGAGGCCGAAGAGATCAACCGCGGATTTTTAAAGCGTCAAAGAGAAGGCATGCCCTGGGTCCGCACTAAGATGGCCATGAGTGTGGACGGCAACACAGCGCTTGCCAACGGCAAGAGCCAATGGATTACTTCGGAAGAAGCCCGTGCAGACGGGCACTTCTGGCGCGGTATCAGCGGCGCGGTGCTGACCGGGCTCGGGACCGTGCTGGCAGATAATCCTCAGATGACGGCGCGTTTCGAAGGTGTTACTCGCCAGCCTCTGAAAGTCGTCGTGGACTCCAATCTCAGTCTGAATCCGGATCTGAAGATTTTCCAGGGCGGAAAGACCTTGCTGGTTTGCGCCCACTACGACATTGTGCGGGCGGAAAACTTTGAAAGCCAAGGTGTTGAGGTTATCGAGCTGCCGGGAAAAGACGGTAAGGTTGATCTCAGAGCTTTGATGAAGGAGCTCGCCAAGCGCGAAATCAATGACGTGCATGTGGAAGCCGGCGCTCGCCTGAACGGCGCTTTGGCGATGGAAGGCCTGATTGATGAATATCTGATCTATGTGGCTCCGGTGTTTTTAGGCGACGGACGGCGTTTGCTGGATTTACCTTCTTTTAAAGACCTTTGTGAGGGTGTCGCGTTAGAATTCACCGATATTCAGAAAGTTGGTCCGGATGTGCGTCTGATGCTCCGTCCGGTGCGCTAAATAAGGAGACGATATTTATGTTTACAGGAATTATTCAGGCCGTCGGCCGTATTCGCAATAACGAAGAGATTGGCGACGGTCTGCGTATTCATGTTGAAGCCCCGGAACTCGGTCTGGACACGGTCAAGATCGGAGACTCTATCGCCATCAACGGCGCCTGCATGACAGTGGTTGAAGTCGACGAAAAGCGATTTAAGGTTGAAGTTTCTGCCGAGTCCCTTAACAAAACCGCCGGCTTAGACGGCTGGGGCTATGTGAACTTGGAAAAAGCCATGCGTCTCGGCGACCGTTTGGACGGTCACATTGTGAGTGGCCACGTTGACGGAGTAGGCGAAGTCGATGCTTTCGATAAGGTTGCCGAATCGTATCGCTTAGTGGTTCGCTGCCCGATGAAGCTTGCCAAGTTCCTGGCTTACAAAGGCTCGGTTGCCATCAACGGTGTTTCTCTGACGATCAACGAAGTGGAAGACACGCCGGCCGGCACCCGCATCAGCATTAACCTGATTCCTCATACTTTCGAACACACTGCTTTCAAGCACACTAAGAAGCGCGACCTGGTCAATGTTGAAGTGGATACGGTTGCCCGCTATATCGAAAGAATGTATTCGCTCACCGAGCATAAATAATTGAATTTTTGACGGCCTTTAAACCCAACGCGGAGCGATTCGCGGAGGATTTGAAAGGCCGTTTTGTTAGAATTCCGCCTATCAATTTAACGGAGAAGAATGTGTCCATTGAATTCATTAAACCGAATGCAGACGGCAGTGATTTGAAAATCGGTATTGTTTCCGCCCGCTTCAATGACTGGGCCTGCGATGCCATGTTTGCGTCCTGCTATGAAGAGCTCAAGGCTCACGGGGTTAAAGACGAGAATATTGTGGTAACCACGGTTCCCGGCGCCTTAGAAATCCCCGGAGCACTCGTAATGCTCTACGAAGGCTATCCGGATCTGGACGCCTTAGTTGCAATCGGCTGCGTGATCAGAGGAGAGACCTACCACTTCGAACTGGTCGCTAATGAGTCTTCCCGCGGCGTGACAGACTTCGTTACGACCGAAGGCATCTCTGTTGCCAACTGCATTTTGACGGTTGAAAACGAAGAACAGGCCAAAGTCCGTGTTCAGGAAAAGGGTGCCGACGCTGCTCGCGTCGCTCTGGAAATGGGCAATCTTCGCCGCTTCTGCGGACGCCGCGTTATGGAAAATTACGGAGAAGATAATGGACAGTAATCATACGGGAGCCAAGAGCCCCGCAAAGAAGCGCGGAGGCCGGAGCGCCCGTCGCCGTTCACGCGAATTCGCACTTCAGGGTGTGTATCAGTGGCTGATGAGTCATACCGATCCGGAAGCGATTGATGCCGCTGCTTTGGAGGCGGAAGATTTCGATAAGGCCGATCAGGCTTTTTACCGTGAACTGCTTCACGGCGTCGCCGAAGAGTTTCCGTCTCTTGAGGCAAGCTACGCTCCTCATATCGACCGTGAAG
>URYO01000057.1 GCA_900552195.1 uncultured Sutterella sp.
CTGGTTGCAAACGGGGGTAAAGATACTCCGGAAGCACGCCGTCAGATTACCGAAAACTTAGTGGCCAACGCTTTGGTTGAACAGGAAGCCGCAAAACGCAAGATTTCTGACGATCCCAAAGTCAAGTTCGCTTTGGATTACGCCAAGTTCCGCATTCTTCAGGAAGCGCTTCTGAGAGATGAGATGGCTAAGCATCCGGTCAGCGAAAAAGAAATCAAGGCCCGCTACGAAGAGGAAAAAGCAGCCCTTGGCAATAAAGAATATGAAATCAGCCACATTTTAGTCAAAGATCAGAAGACCGCTGAGGATATTGAAAAGAAACTGGCTGTCGGCGGCAACTTCGCTGCTTTAGCCAAAGAATTTTCTGTTGACACCGGCGCCAAAGAAAGCGGCGGAGACTTAGGCTGGAACCGTCCTGCGGTATTTGTAAAACCGTTTGCCGACGCCGTCAAGAACATGAAGAAAGGCGAAATTTCCAAGGCACCGGTTAAAACCGAATTCGGCTGGCACATCATCAAGGTCAACGATGTTAAGGAAGTCCCCTTCCCGACTTACGACTCTGTTAAGGATCAGATCCGCGAAGGTCTGGAGCTGAAAAAACAGCAAAACTTCCTCAATGAACTGATGAAGACCAATAAGATCGAATACGGCAAATAATCCATTCGGAACCCAGCAAAAAACCGGCGCGAAGCCGGTTTTTTGCGTTTAAGCGGAGAAGGAAATCTTCTCCGTTCGTTTTGTTAGCGAGCGATCACATTCGTTAACTTGAGCGTTACATCGTCAGCGCCGACCTTAACAGGAGCGGAAGTCTGACCCTCCAGATCTCCGTTCGCAGGCATCATTTGCTGAGAATTGCCCAGACGTGCGGTAATCATGACGCTTTCATGTTCATCCAAAGTGCCGCCGCCCATATCCATCGGCGGAAACATGGTGTTGTCAAGTTTGAAGTGAACCGGGAAGCTCAGTACTTTGACCTTGAGCTGAGCAATCGGTGCTCGGCTGCCGCTTGCCGGACGAGCCGTCACGTAAAGCGTGTCAAATTTGGCTGCCTGCTCTTCCAGTTTCGGATCCAGTTCCACCACGCCGGAAATGAAATGCGTCGCCTTCATCGCCTGTGCGGGAACCGGTGTCTGTCCCATCGGAGCAGAACCGTTCTTCATCATCTGGCTCATCATCGGGACGGCTCTATCATCCTTATTGACAGGGTTGCCGAAATCCAGCGTATCCTGAACCGGTCCGACAATATTGCCGAGTTTACGGGCTTCCTGAATACTGCCGATCACGGCTGCACGCATATCGTCGTTCGCAGAAAGCGTGCCGAGAAGACGTTCCCAATACATCACTGCGTGACGATAGTCGCCGCGGTTGAAGTAATCGGTGCCGCCCATCATCAGAGCTTTCCAGTTGGTCGGATCAATCTTGAGGGCTTTCTGTACGAGTTCCCAAGGTTTGCCGCTGAGATCCTGACCCTGAACCATCGCAATCGCGTCAGCCAAGTCAACCATGATGGCAGGATTGCCCGGAGCCAGCTGATCGGCCTTAGTAAAGGCAGCTTCGGCTTCCTTGTAATTCTTCATGGTCAGCATGGTGCGTCCGAGCATCATCCAGCCCTGAATGTCACCCGGAGTTTCTCTGAGATGATCACGCAGCTTCTTCAGTGCGGAATCCATGTCGTGCATTTCGCCGGCCTGGCGGACAACCGTACCGGTGTTGTAATCCACCACGCCTTCATTGATACCGCCGTCTAAGCGGAAGTCACCGAGATGCTGTGTAGCAGCCCACATAGCCACGGCAAAGAAAGGAACAACCAGAACCAAGACAAAAACCGTGTAAACGCCGGCTTTTTGATTGGTCGGTTCGACCTGCTTTTCAGGAACGGATTCTTCAATCACGCGGCGCTCGAGCTCGAGACGGCTTTCGTCATATTCATTCTGAGAAATTGCGCCACGGGCCAATTCGTCTTCCAGTTCTTTGAACTGGTCGCGATAGATCGCAATATTAGCCTGAGGAAGCACTTCGGCGCCCGTGTCCTTTTTACGGAATGTCAGCAGCGGAATACAGATGATCAAAAGCAGGACGATGATCATCGCTCCGGCTGAAAGTAAAAATGTCATCATTTGGCATCTCTCCTTTTCGCCGGTTCAGTTCCGCGAAGGAGCTCTTCGGCACGTCGTTTTTGTTCTTCCGTCAGTTCGACGGGTTTAAGTTTCTTGCGTTTTGCCATCGTGTAGAACAGTCCGCCCAAGGCGAGAACCAGGAAAAGAATCGGTCCGAGCCAAAGCAGAAGCGTGCTCATCTTGAAAGGCGGATTGTAGAGAACGAAGTCTCCGTAACGGTCGACCATGAAGTCGATAATCTGCTGATTCGTCTTGCCTTCTGCGATCTGTTTGACGACCTGTTTTTTAAGGTCCATCGCAAGCTCGGCATTACTGTCGGCGATTGACTGGTTCTGGCAGACCAGGCAGCGCAGCTGGGCAGAAATTTCTGCCACGCGTTTGTTTGCCACAGGATCAAGAATCGTCGGCTTGACGTCAGGCTGTGCCGGACTCTGCTGTGCATGAGCATGAACTCCGGTCAGTGCAAAAGCTGTAAAAAACAGCGCGAGTAAAAATTTCTTCATCATTCTGTTTTCAGTTGATTGATGAGAGGATGAATCTTCTTATCCCAGGCTTCCGGGGTGATCGGGCCGATCTGCTTGTAGCGAATCACGCCTTTCTTATCAATCACAAAGGTTTCGGGAACACCGTAGACACCGAAGTTGATGCCCACTTCACCGGTCGGATCTTTGATGGAGAAGTCATAAGGGTCGCCGCCCTGGCGCAGGAAGCGCATCGCGTCGGCATCCTTATCCTTGTAATCTAAGCCGATGATCGGGACGATCTTCTGGCCGCCCTTGCCGACCTTAACCATGGTCGGATGTTCCTGGCGGCAGGAACCGCACCAGGAGGACCAAACATTCAGCAGCCAGACCTGGCCCAGCATGTCCTTTTTAGAGACAACTTTGTTCGGGTCATCGAGTCTCGGCAGAGAAAACTCCGGTGCAGGTTTTCCGATCAGCGGAGAAGGCACTTCTCTCGGGTCGCGGTTCAAACCCACCATGAGGAAGACCGCCAGCGCCAGGAAGATGACCAGCGGAAGAACATATTTCATTTTCATGATTCAAATCCCCTACTCTGCCTGGGCGCTGCGGGCGCGGCGGCGAGTTCTGTAGCGTTTATCCAGCATGGCGATAAAAGCACCGAGAGACATGATGAGCGTGCCCCACCAAATCCATGTCACGAAAGGCTTGTCGTAGGCGCGAACCACCCATGCGCCGTCGACGGTCTGGTCACCCATGGATACGTAGACGTCGCCGGTAATCGAAGAGCTGATCGCTGCTTCGGTCATGGGCATCTGACTGGAGAAGTACTTGCGTTTCTGAGGTGTCAGGGTCGCAACTTCTTTGCCGTTTTCCGTGACCTTAAACACACCTTCGTCAGCGATGTAGTTCGGGCCGCGGATACCGCGTTTGACGTCTTCAAACTTGAAGTCGTAAGAACCGACGTTGACCTCGTGGCCCGGCGTCATCGTGACGTCGCGCTCCAGAGAGTACGTCATGACCATGCCGATACCGACGATGGAAACGGCAACACCCAAGTGCGCAATCATCATGCCCCACCAAGAGCGGGAGAGTTTGAAGATCTTGCCGAAGAAATTACCCTTGAAGTTGCGGATGTTTTCACGCAAAGATTCAATGAAGGTGAATAAGACCCACCAAGAGAGCGTCAGACCGACAAAGAGCCAGGTGCTCCAGCCTTTGATCAGCGGGGTGGCAGCGCCGAGAATCACTGCGGCGATAAAGCACCAGGCCGTACGTTTGACGATGTCGGAAATCTTGGCGTCTTTCCAGCGTACCAGTGGCCCGATACCCATGAGAAGAATCACAGGCACCATGATCGGTCCGAAAACGGAATCAAAGTAAGGTGGTCCGACGGAAATCTTGCCAGCATTCAGCGCGTCAATAAACAGCGGATAGAGCGTACCCAAGAGGACGGCCAGCATGGCGACAACGAGAAGCACGTTGTTCACAAGCAGCATCGCTTCTCGAGAGAACAGTTCGAAGGCGCCGCCGGTACCGACTTTAGGTGCTCTCCAGGCAAATAGAAGCAGAGAGCCGCCGATCACCAGAACGAGGAGTCCGAGAATGAAGAGGCCGCGCTGCGGGTCGGTCGCGAAAGCGTGCACACTGGTGAGCACGCCGGAACGGACGAGGAAAGTGCCGAGCAGCGACAGAGAGAAAGTGATCAGAGCCAGAAGAACGGTCCAAATCTTGAAGCAGCCGCGTTTTTCGGTCACGGCTAAAGAGTGAAGCAGTGCGGTTGCTGTGAGCCACGGCATGAAGGAAGCGTTTTCAACCGGATCCCAGAACCACCAGCCGCCCCAGCCTAATTCGTAGTAAGACCAGTAGGAACCTAAGGAAATACCGAGGGTCAGGAAAATCCAAGCTGCGCTTGTCCAAGGACGGGTCCAGCGAGCCCAAGCTGCGTCCAGGCGGCCGCCGATCAAAGCAGCAACGGCAAACGCAAAAGGAACGACCATACCGACGTAACCCATATAAAGCAGCGGCGGATGGAAAACCATGCCCGGGTCCTGCAGCAGCGGGTTCAGGTCTCGGCCTTCGTGAGCAGCCGGGAACAGACGAATGAACGGGTCACTGGTAAGGAGCATGAAAAGCGTCAGGCCGACGGAAATCAGACCCATAACGCCGATGACGCGGGCCATCACGTCCTGCGGGAGGCGGCGAGAACAGAGGGCAACCGCTAAGCCCCAAAGAGCCAGCAGCAGTGTCCAGAAAAGAATGGAGCCTTCATGAGAGCCCCAAGTGGCTGACAAACGGTAGAACCACGGCAGCATGCTGTTGGAGTTGTTTGCCACATTCATGACGGAGAAGTCACTTGTGTAGAAACACCAAGCCAAACAGCAGAATGCGAACGTGCAGAAAACAGCGTTGGCAAACACGGCCGGACGAGCCACGTTAACCCAGCTGCGCACGCCTAGTGCGGTACCCGCCAAGGGAAGAAAACCTTGGATCAGGGCCGCAATCAGGGCCAAGATCAAGGAAAAATGACCTAACTCTGCAATCATTTCAACTCCTACTCTTTCATGGCGCGAGCTTTCTTATGCGCGTCCTGCACGGCTTTTTCAGCCTCGGGCGGCATATAGTTCTCGTCATGTTTTGCTAAGACTTGGTCAGCCACAAAAACACCGTTTTGCAGTTTTCCCTGAGCGACCACGCCCTTGCCTTCTTTAAACAAATCGGGCAGGCTGCCCTTGTATGTCACGGGAACGGTATGAGCCGTATCCGTCACCTCGAAGCGAACCGTCACGCCGTCTTTCTGACGCTGAACGGAACCTTCCTGTACAAATCCGCCGATGCGGAATGCTCTGCCTTCCGGCGCTTCATGAGCTGCTACCTGGGAAGGGGAGAAGAAAAACACGAGGTTCTCTTCAAATGCATTGAAAACCAGGGCCGCAGCGGCACCGCAAATTATTAAGCCTCCGGCTATGAGCCCGAGACGTTTTTTCTGTGTGCTGTTCATAAATCCTCCTCAGCTTGGTGCGCGCGTGCTTCCATCAGCAGCTCTTTTGCCGCTTTCTGTCTTCTGCGCACCAGCCCGAACACTTCGCAAATAAAACAAAAGAAAACCATTCCGTAGGCGCCCCACACGTACTGTGCGTAACCGCCCATCGCAAAGAAATCTGAAATTCCGGACCACTGACCCATTACAGTTCTCCTTTAAGCGCAAGTTGCTGTGCCCATTCCTGATTGCGTTCGCGCTCCAAAATCACAGAACGCAGACGGACGAAGGTCACTGCAAAGGTGTAAAGCCAAAAACCGATGACCATCAGAGCCAGAGCCCAAAGCATCACCGGATGAATAGAGGAACCCGAAGCTGTAATGGAAGCCCCCTGATGAAGCGTGTTCCACCACTGAACGGAGAAGTAAACGATGGGTACGTTGATCACGCCGACAATGCCGATCACCGCGCAGGCCTTATCAGCGCGGCGCCAATCGGGATTGGCGTTCTGCAGAGCGATATAACCTAAATAGAAGAAGAACAGAATCAAGGCACTGGTAAGCCGCGCGTCCCAAACCCAGTAGGCGCCCCATGTCGGGCGTCCCCAGAGAGAGCCGGTCCAAAGTGCAAGGAAGGCCATCAGACAGCCGGTCGGTGCTAAAGAGGCGGCAACCATCGGCCAAAGGCGGTTTTCTGTAATCAGGCCCAAAGAGCAGAAGATCGCCATCACCACATAAAGCAGCATGGCCATCCAGGCGCAGGCGACGTGGATATAAAGAATGCGGTAGGAGTTGCCCTGTGTTGCGTCGACCGGTGCCAGAAAAAAGCCGACATACATCGCCGCAAGAATGACGATAATGGCCAAAATAAAGCACGGCCGCAGCGCCCTTCCGGCAAAACTGTACATCCCCTCAGGAGTAAGGATTGACTTGTTAGTTTTCATAATGCGTCCAAAAAAGCAAATTAATCCGATGCAAATCTCAGCGCTGCTGAGGTTGCGACAGGCATCACGACTAAAGAGAAGAGCGTGAGCGCGCCGACAATAAAGAAATAAGCGGCTGAGTTAATCCCGACTGCCACTGCTTCTGCAGCTCCGGCGCCGAAAATCAAAACAGGAATATACAGGGGAAGAACGAGAAGCGACGTCAATACGCTTCCGCCTCTTAGTCCGAGTGTGAGCGCAGCTCCGACACTGCCCACTAAACTCAGCACCGGCGTACCGATAAAGAGCGAACTCATCATGACCAGCGCAACATCGGCCTGTAGGTCGAACATGAGCGCAAACAAGCCGGAGATTAATGTAAGAGGAATACCGGTGGTGAGCCAATGCGCAAAGACTTTTGCGATGACGATAACCGTTAAAGGCTCACCGGAAAGAAGCATCTGCTCCAATGTTCCGTCTGCATAGTCATTGGCAAAAAGACGCGGGAGTGAAAGCAAAGCGGCTAAGAGCGCTGCAACCCAGACGACGCCGGGTGCAATCATTCTCAAGAGCTGCTGATCGGGTCCGATTCCGAGCGGAACCAAGGTCACAACCACAATAAAGAAGAAGACCGTGTTTAAAACATCAGATTTTTGACGGAGGGCTAATTTGAGATCCCGCCGAACAACGGCTAAGAATAATCGAAACATGATTAAGCCACCTCTCCTGCCAAATCGTGTTTTTTAACCATCCTGCCGTTCAACCAGCGGCCGCCCGTCAGTTCGATGCGCTGAACATTATTGGCTGCAATCGGAACTTCCTGGTGCGTCGTAAAAGCCACAATTCCGCCTTCATTAACATGCTCGGCAATTAGATTGGCTAAATTTGCCACGGCTTTAACGTCCAAAGCTGTGAAAGGTTCGTCTAAGACCCAGAATCCTGCGTGGCGGCTAAGGTAAAGACTACGGTACGCTGTTTGTTCATCACATCGTCGTATTCCAGCAGGCGTTTACGGATACCGAAGTTGTTTTCTTCC
>URYO01000058.1 GCA_900552195.1 uncultured Sutterella sp.
TCGATGTCGGCTGATAGATGCAATGCATCATTCAAATAGGTTTGAGGTGTAGATTGAATGTCGGCGGCTTCCTGTCTCGGAGTCGTTAAAATGATCGTCCCTGTTTCATTATTTGTTCGAGTTTTCAAATGCGTTTCACTTCTCCGAGTCGTACGATCCCGTCGATCTGTTTGGCAATCTATGGTTGCGGACAGCTCGATCGTGTCGCGGACTTCATCAACAACAGCGGAGAATACGTTGAGGACGGAGTGACCTTTACGCCCGGCATGATTGCCGGCCAGTATGCATTCGAACAAGTGAAGCTTGACCGTAAAGGCTATGACACCCGCCGTCTGCAGAAGTATTTATCTTTCCTCGCTGACGCCGGCGCCTACTTCTCCGAAGAAGAGGCTCTTCAGCGCGCTGATGATTTAATCAACAATTTCACTGCTGATTTCGGTCATGACGAAGACGGAGACGCTACTTTCCGTATCAAGGCTCAAAGCTATCGTTTAAAGAAATACGACTGCCATGCTTTGTGGAGCATGATCAATCAGGCTTCTTTGCGCATTGAAAGCGTCAAACCCGAGACTTTCTGCGACGAGGACAGCGACGAAGACATTTCCTCAGATTCGCTAGACCTCGTTCTCACTTCTCGTCTTTACAACAAACAAAACGAGCCCTTTGCAACTCTGACTCAGTACTACACGGTCAGCAAAGGAATGCTCACGGTCGAAGATTTAATCGACTATTCTCTCTTTGACTATCCCAATTTCCATGACGAAAGCGGCAAAACTTACGACCTCATGGAAAATATCGCGCAGCGCTACTACACGGAATGCATCAAAGTTGTGATGGATTACTTTCGTGATTCCCACAAGGAGCTTCCGGATGTTATCCGTTCCGAAGAAATCACTTCGATGATCCTGCAGCCGATGAAGCTGCCGATCATGCCGAATTAAACGCACCATCTGGCTGTAATCTCGTCGACTTTTTGAATTTCTGTAGCCTATAAGCTACACTCGGCAAAATTTCTTCTTATTTGCCGACCTTGTCAACTACCTCGGCCTAAAGGCCGAGGCTTGAAAAAGCCTCTAGTTGACTAGCCTCAGGCCGTCGTTTGGCGGACTACGTTGGTTGAGAATATATAGGCAGTGCGTCAGTTCGGCGCTACATATACAGGCAGGTGAAAGTCCTGTCCCGGTAAAGTCGAGCAGACAGCCGGTACTTAGTCTTGGAGCCGAAGCTGTGAAGCTAGGCTTAAGCGTAGACAAAGGAGCTTGAGAGCCGTAATGCGAAAGCGTGAAGCTATAGAACCTCGTAAGAATAAACATGCGGATGTCGATGTGGCGTGCCTCCACCGCAGACAGCAATGCGTAGTCGTAAAGCGAGACAAAGCAGGATCCGCCGGGGGCGTAGGGCACGGCGAGCGAGCATAAGGCAGATGTAGTGTACCTGGGAGATCTGGAGTTCTCCAGTAATGGTAAGGACCAACAAGTCCGAAGAGGACAAGGCGGTTCTGAAGGAACTTCAGAAGTCGGACCTTCTCATAGTAGCGTGGAAGCAGTTGAAAGACTGCGGAGTCAAGGAGAAGGCAAATTAACAATGTTGTGAAGGAAAACATGATGGGTACTCGAAACTCTATAGACATGGAAAATGAACTTAGCAACGTAAGAGAACAATCTCGAGTATTCCCGAGAGTGATGTCACTAATGAACAGAGTTGATGTACCGACACTGTTCTTAGCTCACAGGGAGGCTAATGGCCGCAAGGCAAGAGGGATTGACGGTGTTACCAAAGAGGAATATGGCAAAAACATATTCGACAATCTAGAAGGATTGGTGGAAAGACTGAAGACGTTCAAATATATCCCCCAACCGGTAAGACGCGTCTACATTCCGAAGCCAAACGGCAAACAGAGGCCGCTTGGCATACCCGTGTATGAAGATAAGTTAGTTCAGGCTGTGATGGCAGAAATACTCAATGGTGTCTACGAACCGCGGTTTGTAGATAATTCATTCGGGTTCAGGCCTAACAGAAATGCCCATGATGTCGTAAGGTTTGTTGATGAAGCCATACGGCGAGGGAAAACGAACTATGTGCTGGAAGCTGACATAAAAGGTTTCTTCGATAACCTTGATCATGAATGGTTAATGAAATTCCTTGCTCATGACATAGCTGATAAGAACTTTTTGCGTTACATCAAAAGGTTTCTAAAAGCAGGGGTCATGGTTGAAGGCAAAGGATGGTTAAACAGTGAACGAGGAGCTCCCCAAGGAGGTGTAATTTCTCCAATATTAGCTAATGTGTACCTTCACTACGTGCTTGACCTATGGGTGACGAAAGTAGTGAGGAAACACGTCAAAGGCAAAATGCACTACTGTCGGTACGCTGATGACTTCCTACTGTTCTTTCAGTATGAAGCAGACGCTAAACGAGTGATGCACGCGCTCCAGAAAAGGCTAAATAAGTTTGGACTGGAAGTAGCTGAGGAGAAGACCCGTATCATACCGTTCAGCAGGAAGATGATCACCAAGGATAAATTCGAATTCTTGGGGTTTATGTTCCTGTTTGTGAGATCTCGCTACGGCAACAGACGTCTTGGAATCATCACAAGTCCGAAGAAGCTGAAAGCGAAGAGAGCGGTACTGAAGGAATGGCTTAAGCACAGAATGCATGAGCCGATCGTCCAAACACTGGAGAAGTTGAAGCTGGCCCTACAAGGTCACTATAACTACTACGGTGTCAACGGTAACTTCATTAGCATGGACAAATTCAGGTGGTATGCCATGAAAACCACATGGAGAACACTTTGTAGGCGAAGCCAAAAGAAGAGCCTCCAATGGGATAAATTCATAGCGTTATGGGATGAATTCATTCCGACGCCGAAAATCACCAAGGATATTTGGAATTGGAAATCGACGTTAATTTGAAGAGCCGTATGCGGGGAAACCGCACGTACGGTTCTGTGAGGGTTAGAGGCAGGAATGCCGTCTTTCTACTCGACCCGCGGGATGCAGATCCTAGTCCCGCGCTCTGCGGCCGATGGTTAAAAGCTCTGAGAGGCAGGAGCGGTGCTGTCGGCTTGAAACCCCTTCCAACATTGGCGAAGGATCACAACCGGTCGAAAGACCGAGGAGATAAAACTTGAGAGTATTTGTCCTAAACAAACGCGGAAAGCCGCTGATGCCCTGTTCACCGGCAAAAGCGCGCCTTCTGCTTAAAGAGAAGAAAGCTATTGTGAAGAGGCGAACGCCTTTCACTATTCAGCTGACGATTGCAACGGGTGAGTCCAAACAGCCGGTGACTCTGGGTGTTGATGCCGGGTACAAACATGTCGGCCTTTCCGCATCAACGGAAAAGGCTGAGCTTTATGCATCAGAAGTCGAACTCCGTCAGGACGTCTCTGATCTGCTCTCTGCTCGTCGCGCGTTACGGCAGTCGCGCTGTAACCGCAAAACGCGCTACCGCGCGCCGAGATTCAACAACCGTCTCCGCACCAAGCGCAAAGGCTGGCTTGCTCCGTCGGTTGAAAACCGAATCAACGCGCACTTGTCGCGCATAGAAGCGGTTCTTCGACTGCTGCCGGTCACGAAGATCACCGTGGAAACGGCTTCCTTCGACATGCAGCTGCTGAAGAATCCAGACATTGCAGGGAAAGAGTACCAAGAGGGCGAGCAGCTCGGCTTCTGGAACGTCCGCGAGTATGTTCTTTTCAGAGACGGGCACGTTTGTCAGCATTGTTACGGCAGATCGAAAGATCCGGTGCTCAATGTTCATCACTTGGAAAGCAGACGTACCGGTGGAGATTCGCCCGGCAATCTGATTACGCTTTGTGAGACGTGCCATAAGGCACTTCACCGCGGCGATATCACGTTGAAGGCCAAGCGAGGGAAATCGTTCCGTGCGGAAGCCTTCATGGGAATTATGCGCTGGGAGGTACTGAACCGCCTGAAGGTGTCGCATCCGGAGCTGGAAGTGAACAACACCTACGGCTACCGGACCAAGCATGTACGAATCGCGAACGGCATTGCCAAATCACATTGTGCGGATGCATTCTGCATCGCCGGCAATCTCGGCGCCAAAAGGCTCGGCGAATTCTTCTTCCAGAAGCAGACTCGCCGGAACAACCGGCAGATTCACAAGCTTTCCATCCTCAAACACGGGCTTCGAAAGCGCAATCAGGCTCCCTTTGAGATCAAAGGCTTCCGTCTTTTTGACAAGGTTGTCTGCAAGGGAGAAGAAGGCTTCATTTTCGGCCGTCGATCATCAGGGTACTTCGATGTTCGAAAGCTTGACGGAACCCGCATTTCGGCAGGCATCAGCTACAAGACGCTGCATCTGCTGGAAAAGAGACAAACCTATTTAACAGAAATTCGAAAGGAGGAGGCGCTTCCTCCCCTGCCTGAAGGCAGGGATCTCCGCGCCTAAATATGATGAACCAGCTTCTTCAGAAATACTTCGGGTTTGATCCTGCAAAGACGACGGTCAGAACCGAAATCATCGCAGGCGTCTCCACTTTCCTCACAATGGCCTATATCCTGGCCGTAAACCCGGCCATTCTCGGGATCACGGGTATGGATAAGGGAGCGCTTTTTGCTACTACGGCAATTACTTCCGGCATCGCGACGCTTATCATGGCGCTTTACGCCAAGATGCCTTTCGGACTTGCGCCGGGCATGGGTATTAATGCTTTTTTTGCCTATACCGTTTGCCTATCTATGGGGCACACCTGGCAGTTCGCGCTCACCGCTGTGCTGTTGGAAGGTCTGATATTTATTCTTCTTACTGTTACCAATGTCCGAGAAAAGATCGTTTATTCCCTGCCGCCGAGTATTCAAAAGGCAATTGGTGTAGGTATCGGTCTTTTTATTGCCTTTATCGGTCTTCAAAACGCTGGAATTTCAGTCAAGAATGACGCGACCCTTGTTGCTCTGGGCCAAATTTTCCAGCCGAGCGTGTTGCTGGTTATCGTCGGTTTAATTTCAACGGCCGTTCTTCTGGTTAAAAATATTCCCGGTGCTTTACTGATCGGTATTGCAATTACAACGATTTGCGGCATACCGTTCGGCCTAACTCATTTCGACGGCTTTGTTTCTACACCGCCTTCCGTTGAACCGATTTTCATGAAATTCGAGTGGCACAACATTTTCACCGTGGATATGGTGATGGTTGTCTTCTCTTTCTTATTCATGGATCTCTTTGATACCTTAGGCACGCTGGTGAGCCTCTTGTATAAAGGCGGATTCGTCAAAGACGGAAAGATGCCGAGAATGAAAGAACCCTTCTTCGCAGATGCTATGGGTACAACCATCGGAGCCTGTATGGGAACGAGCGCGATTTCCACTTACGTTGAAAGCGCAGCCGGTGTTTCCGTCGGAGGAAAGTCCGGATTAACGGCTTTTGTGATTGCGGTTTGCTTCTTCCTGTCTCTTTTCTTTGCGCCGCTTTTCTTATCGATTCCTGCGCAGGCTACCGCTCCCGTCTTGATCTTGGTCGGTTTCTTAATGATCTCTTGTATTAAGGAAATTGACCTGGATGACTACGCAGAAGCCATTCCCGCCTTCATCTGCATCATCACTATTCCGCTTACTTATAGCATTGCAAACGGCATCGTATTCGGTTTACTGAGTTATGTTCTGATTAACTTGATCTCGGGAAAATTTAAGAAGATTCGCATCGAGATGTACTTGCTTTCCGTCTTCTTTATTGTGATGCTCTTGCTCCACTAACGGAAAGTTATTGGAATTTTTCAGAATTTCAAATAAAAATTGCCCCGCTTTTGTGCTCTCCGCTACTTAGTTGTGCACAAAGCGGGGATTTTTCTGTCGTTTTCCTGTTTGCTTCGCTTTAAAGCGCTGATCACGCCTTAAAAAAGTTGGCACGGAATATGCATGTAGTTCAAGTGCATTCGAACACAAACAGGAGAACCAAAATGTCAAACTCTCTCGCTTTAAGAAGACGGACTTTCCTTAATTTCAGCCTGTTAGGGGCTGCTGTCAGTGCCGCACTTCCTGTCAAAGCCTTTGCACAGGCACCGGCGAATGTTCCTTTCATCGCTCCGACTGCAGATAATCCGATTCGAATTAACTTTAACGAAAACGCCCTGGGTATGAGTCCGAGCGCTCAGGCCGCTGCACGCGATTCCGTCGCAAAAGGAAACCGTTACGCTAAAGCAGAGATTACACAGCTTCACGCCAAGCTCTGTGACATGTACAACGTGCCGAAGAATTTTCTCCTTTTGACGGACGGTTCTTCCGAGGGTATCCGAGCTTTGTTGGGTGCGTATTCGCGTTTGCCGAAAGTTCAGCTGGTAATCCCGGAACTTACTTATGGGGATGGACAGCACTTTGCCGAGCTCTATAGCGTACCTATTGTAAAAGTGCCGATGCTTGCAAATTGGAAGGTTGATGTCGCCGGATTGAAGAAGGCTGTGGATGATTTCGACGGATTCTCTATTGTTTACTTCGTGAATCCGAACAATCCTACGTCAACTGTGACTCCGGCTTCTGAGATCGAGCCATGGGTAAGAAGTAAACCGGACAATACTTTGTTCATTGCCGATGAGGCTTATGCAGAATACGTCAGTGATCCGAACTTTAAATCGATGGCCAATTTGATCCAGGACGGTTTAGACAACGTGGTCCTGTTAAAGACGTTCTCGAAGCTATACGCCATGGCCGGCATGCGGGTAGGATTTGCGGTAGGAGCTCCGGCGATTATTAAAATGATGAAAGATCAGGTGGCAGGCGAAAAACTAAACTACCCTGGTGTCACCGCAGCTTTGGTTTCCTTGGATGATGAGCCGTTCCAGGAATATTCCAGAGCTTCAAACTTGGAAAGCCGCAAGATTTTGGCTTCTTGTTTTGACAAGCTCGGTGTTAAATATCTTCCTTCGAGTACGAACTTCATGTTCTTTGAGTTGAATGAGCCGATTCGTGCGTTCCAGAAGAAGATGGCAGCAAGAAATATTTTGGTCGGAAGACCGTTCCCGCCGGCAATGAACTGGTGCCGTATTTCCTTAGGCACACCGCAGGAAATGGCCTACGTTGCAAATGAACTGATGAAGATGCAGGCAGAAGGCGTCTTCTAGTTAAAATTAGCGAATGTTGACGGCATATCTTCGTGGGTATGCCGTTTTCTCATATCCGAAACTGTGAGTTAGACGTGAAGCGGATAACGGTTTTTAATTTTGCGGCTGAAGAAAACAAGCGCTGAGAGCATTGTTAAAATTCCGCAGACAACCAGAATCGAAGTGCCAAGAGCAAAAGGCATCCCTGCCGCAATGCGGCGTAAATAAAGCTGGTAGGCGGAAATCAGCCACTCAACACCGAAACAAATCAGGCAGACCTCCCAAAGCCAGCAAACCGGTCTGAAAGGAATGAACAGCAGAATCAGTAGGATAAGGGGGATGGGCAAAAGAAGATAATTTCCCCAAAAGTATAAATGAGCTCCGAATAAAATCGCACCTAAAACCGGGAAAGCCAATCGCCACATATCAACAACTTATCCTGAAAAAACATAATTTGAGC
>URYO01000059.1 GCA_900552195.1 uncultured Sutterella sp.
GGTTCGTGTGTGTGCCCAAGCCCGGGCGATCGAGAACGAGTGCTTCGTGGTGATAGCGGGCAGCGTGGGCAACCGCTAAAAACAAGGCCAAAGAAATGAGCGCCGGCAGGTTGATCAAAGATGTGTAAGCAACCACTTCCAAGATAGAGCCTGTGTCGTAACGGCCGCCTGCGGTCTGATTCAGAATTCGTACAAGCCCGATAGTAACGACAATCGAGAAGAGCACAGTGAAGGCCCCTCCGGCGGTATTGGATAACTCGGATGTGAGTGCTTTACGATAAATCATTACAGGCTTACACGACGATAAAAATCTGCACAAACGCAAATTTGAAACTTTAAGTTTAGCAAGTTTGAAAAACTGTGGATTTCTCTTTTTTACGTCTGAGCAGTCGGCCGCAATGAAAAATTACAACCTGCCTTCTTCTGCTGCGTGACAAGCCACTTCCGAGAAAGATCCGTGTGAATCGATCATTTGCCGAAGCGGCATTTCTTTGCGGCAGCGTTCGTTGGCAAGCGGGCAGCGGGGATGAAACGGGCAGCCTGTAGGAGGTGAGAGCGGATTGGGTACTTCGCCTGAAATCGGTGTACGTCTCCGATGCGTCTGACTCAAATCCGGAATAGCATCCAAAAGCATCCGTGTATAAGGATGACGCGGCTCGTTAAAAAGCGTTCGCTTATCTGCAAGCTCAACCAAGCGTCCCAAATACATCACGCCGACGCGATCGCTGATGTGATGGACCACTGAAAGATTATGAGAAATGAACAGATAAGTTAAACCCACTTCCCTCTGCAGGTTCTGCATCAAATTCAGTACCTGAGCCTGCACGGAGACGTCCAGCGCGCTGGTCGGCTCATCACAGACAAGAAACTCTGGGTGAATCGCAATTGCGCGCGCAATGGAGATCCTTTGCCTTTGTCCGCCGGAAAACTGGTGCGGATATTTGTCCTTGTCCTCTTTTGATAGGTTGACGAGGTGAAGAACGGAATTCACGCGGTTTTCGATTTCTTTCGGATCTTTAATGATCTTTTGCGCAATGATCGGCTCCGCGACAATTCGTCCGACTTTCCAGCGAGGATTGAGACTCGCGTAAGGATCCTGGAAAATCATCTGGATCTTGCCGCGCACGAGCTTCTCGTCTTTTCCTCTGGAAGCGTACAGATCTTTTCCATCCACTTCGACCGTGCCGGACGTCGGTTTATCCAGACCTACCAGCATTCGGGCAGTGGTGGACTTTCCGCACCCGGACTCTCCTACCAGTGCCAGAGTCTCGCCTCGACGAATCTCAAAAGAAACACCGTCGACAGCTTTCAGCAGCGTCCGAGGCTTTCTCTCGACCACTCGAGTGAGCAAAGAAGGCGACACATCAAAATATTTCTTCAGATCCTGCACCTTGACCAGTACGGACTGAGTGCACTTTACGTTATCGTTCAGCATTTCGGCATGTCCTCAGGCGCTCTGATGGTGAAAGGCTCTTGCGGGAACCGCATCTGTTTATTGCGGCGTCCTGCCTTCCAGCAGGCTACCAGCTTATTGCCGCAAGGCTGCAGCCCCGGGCGCTCGCGAATGCACTTTTCTTCGGCCAAAGGACAGCGGGGATGAAACGCGCATCCGGAAGGTACTTCGCTCAAATGCGGCATGGCCCCCGGGATTTGAGACAGGCGATCCTGTTCATCACCGATTTTCGGAATAGAGCCCATCAGACCGATCGTATAGGGATGCTCGGCGTCATGAATCATTTCTTCCATAGGGCCGATTTCTGCCAAGCGTCCCGCATACATCACCGCCACGCGGTCCGCCGTCTCGGCAATGACACCCATATCGTGCGTAACCAAGATAACTGCCGTACCGTTTTCTTCACAAAGTTTTTTGAGAAGTTCAATGATCTGAGCCTGCACGGAAACATCCAGCGCCGTTGTGGGTTCATCAGCAATGATCAGTTTAGGATCCGCGCTGAGCGCCAATGCAATGACCACGCGCTGGCGCATGCCTCCCGAGAACTGATGAGGATAGTTGTCCATTCGCTTGTCCGCAGCCGGCACTCCGGTCGCCTCCAAAAGACGAATCGCTCTTTCCCTTGCCTCCTTCTCACTCAGATCGGAGTGAATGCGGATCGTTTCGATTATCTGGTCCCCGATCGTAAAGAGAGGATTCAGACTGGTTAACGGATCCTGGAAAATCGCTCCGATACTTTTGCCTCGAATCTTCTCCATTTCATCATCGGACAAGTTATCGATGCGCTTCCCTTCCAAAAGAATCTCACCGTGAGTGATATGAGCGGGTTTTCCGAGAAGACCGATGATGGAGTTCCCGACCATGGACTTACCGGCTCCGGACTCTCCGACCACGCCCAATATCTCTCCGGGGTTCAGGCTAAAAGAAACATCTTCTAATGCAATCAGAGTTCCTTTTCTTGTCGGAATTTCTATTGTGAGTTTCCGAACCTCTAAAATCTGCTGATTATTCATAAGAAGCATCATTGAAGTTTCGGATTAAGTGCGTCGCGCAGCCAGTCGCCCAGCATATTGACGGACAGCACAAAGAGAATAAGTGCAACACCGGGGAAGATCGTGATCCACCATTCGCCCGAGAATAAAAACTCATTTCCGATGCGAATCAGAGTTCCCAAAGACGGTGTCGTCGGAGGAACTCCGACACCCAGGAACGACAAAGTGGCTTCCGTAATGATTGCCAAGGCCACTTGAACCGTCGCAAGAACTAGGACCGGGCCTAAAACGTTAGGCAGAATATGCGTAAACATGATTCTTGTCGGGCTCACGCCAAAAAGCTTTGCGGCCTGAACATAATCACGCTTCTTCTCACTTAACGTCGCACCTCTAACCGTACGGGCATAACGTACCCAGCCGGAAAGAGAGATGGCAAAGATAAGAACGCCGTAAGCAGCCTGATCATGCAGGCTCTCGGGCAGAATCACGCGAATGATGCCGTCAATCAGAAGTGCCAGAAGAATCGCCGGAAAACTCAGCATCACGTCGCAAAAACGCATGATGACGGCATCCGTAACTCCGCCCGCATATCCGGAAATCAAACCGAGAGACACGCCCAGCGCGACAGAAATAAAGACCGAAGATAAACCGATCTCTAAGGAGACCCGAAGCCCGTACAAAATGGCTGAAAGCAGATCTCTTCCCTGGTCGTCGGTTCCCAGCAAAAACTGCCATTTTCCTCCCTCCATCCAAGCGGGAGGCAAAAAAGCATCCGACAAGTCAAAGGAAGTCAGGTCAAAAGGATCATAAGGTGCGATCCAACTCGCAAAAAAGGCAGAGAGCAAGAGTCCGATACAAATGACAAAACTGATGATCGCAGCCGGAGAGTGCAGAAACTTCCACATCAAGTCACTTTCTAAAAAACGCCTGAATGCTGAAGACTGCCCGCTGTTTTTAGTTAACACCGTCGCCTCCGCCGTTTAATTTCCGGAGCCTCTTTTCAGCTGTCGCCGCCATCACGCTGGCTGCCAGCAGAAGAATCTCGTCATTAAAATCAAAGTACGGATTGTGAGCCGAAGCGCCGCCCTGTCCGATCCGGATATAGGCACCCGGGACCCTTTCCAACATGAAAGCGAAATCTTCGCCTCCGGCCATTCTCGGATAGTTTCGATCCACATTTTCTTCACCGACAAATCCGGCAGCGACATCGGCCATAAAAGCTGCTTGTTCCGGCGTATTGATACAGGGCGGATAGAAACGGCCGTAATCGGTTTCGGCTGTGCAGCCTAAGCCTGCGGCAATAGAGGCACTGATCTCTCCGATTCTTTTTTCCACTAAATCTCTAACTTCCGGGGAGAAGGTGCGTGCGGTTCCGACGATTTGGCAAGAGTCGGGACAAACACTCTGCGCACGCGGGTCGCCGGCCTGAAGGGAACAGCACGAAACCACCGCAGTCTCCAGAGGATCAACTTCTCGAGACACAATCGTTTGAAGTGCAAGGATGATGTGGGCAGCTGCTATCACCGGATCATGATTCAGATTCGGACGAGAAGCGTGACCTCCCTTGCCTTTCACAACGATTGTGAAAGCATCGGCAGCCGCCTGCATTGCTCCGTAGGTCAAAGCGATTCGACCCGGTTCAATCGCAGACGAGTTATGGAAGGCGTAGATTTCCTGCATCGGGAAACGTTCAAAAAGCCCGTCTTCCATCATGTGTTTGGCGCCGGACCAGCCCTCTTCTCCGGGCTGGAACACTAAGACAACTCTGCCTCCGAAATTTCTCTCAGAAGCGAGTTTCTTGGCTGCACCCAGCAGTGCTGCCGCGTGTCCGTCGTGACCGCAGGCATGCATTGCGCCCTCGACTTGGGAAACATGATCGTGGTCCGACAATTCCTTTAACGGAAGTGCGTCAATATCTGCCCGCAGCCCCACTGCAGCGTCTCCGGGAAGCTTTCCGTAAATGACGCCTACTACGCCGTCCCCGCCGATGCCCTCATGCACCTCATCAACCCCATACTTTCTCAATAAGTCAGCAATGATTCGTGAGGTCCTCGGCGTCACTAGGCCGATTTCGGGATGGACATGAAAATCCTGACGAATGCGACGCAATTCTTCCTTCGTTTCTCCGAGGAAGAAAGGATCTGCAAAATTATCTAAGTTAACGCTGTTCATTTTTTATTCCTTGCTTGCCGCGTCTGATTTCAGCCTCGGATCTACTGCCAAGTAGAGCAAATCAACAATGAGGTTAATGACGACAAAAATAAGAGAGATTAGACAGAGATAAGCCGCCATGACCGGGATGTCTGCAAACTGAACCGCCTGTATAAACAGCAGACCCATACCCGGCCACTGGAAGACGGTTTCGGTCACGATCGAAAAGGCGATAATGCCGCCGATCTGAAGTCCCGTGATCGTAATCACCGGCAGCAGCGTATTTTTCAACGCATGTCTAAAAAAGATTTTTCGTTTCGGTATGCCTCTGGCCCGTGCAAAACGGATGTAATCCGTACGCATAACTTCAAGCATTTCACTGCGTACCAATCGCATGACTAAGGCAATTTGAAAGATCGCCAATGTCACGGCAGGGAGGATGATATGTTTAAGACCGTCCCCGGTCAGCAGTCCCGTAGTCCACCATCCGAAGGCAACCGTTTCGCCTCGTCCGTAGGACGGCAGCCAGCCGAGCCAAACGGAGAATACGAGGATCAGCAAAATACCGATAAAAAAGGTCGGCAGCGAGATCCCCACGAGCGAAAGCCCCATTAGCCAGCTTGCCCAAATCGAATTTCTCTTCAAAGCGACGAACACACCCAGAGGAATTCCGATGAGCGTAGCCACCATGGCAGAGAAAAATGCGAGCTCGAGCGTCGCAGGCATTTTTTCCTTAAATAAATCAACAACCGGTGTACCTTGGCGTAATGACATTCCAAAGTCACCGTGGAGAGTATTAGCAATAAACGCTCCGAACTGTTTCCAAATAGGCTGATCCAGCCCCAGCTCATGCGTCAGGGCAAGCCGATCGGCCTCAGTAGCCTCTTGGCCCAGCATTTGCGTTACAGGGTCACCTACGAATTGGAACAACAGAAATGCAATCATGGTCACGATCAACATGACCAATATTGCCTGGAGCAGACGTTTTATAACAAACGAGAACATCTGTCGGCATCCTTTCGGGAGTCGAAAGGCCGAGAAGGTAATTCTCGGCCACTAAGAGAATTACTTCACGATTACTTTATCGAGTTCCAAGCGATCGTCCGCACGTAAGGGAGCTTCTATATTTTTCTTCAGAGCCCAGTTGATGACTTGTGTATGAAGAGGAAGCACATAAATGTTCTTATTGACGCGGAGCAGAGCCTGTTCAATCAGTTCATTGCGCTTATCAAAATTTTCCTCTTGCTTGATCTTTTCAATCAAAGCATCCAGCTCAGGATCCGAGACTCTACCGATGTTTGAGAGGCCATTGCCTTTTTTAACGTCAACTGTTTCGACGAGAGACTGAAGCGGGAACAAAGCGTCCTGAGTAGATGCACCCCAACCAACCATGCCGACAGAGGAGTCATAACGCAGAACTTTCGGGAAATAATTTGCGCGTGGAATCGCGTTTACTTTTACCTTCACGCCGATCTTAGCCCACATTCCGGCCAGAGCCTTACCGATGGCCTCATCGTTGATATAGCGGTTATTCGGGCAGTCAAGCGTAAATTCAAAACCGTTAGGATAGCCGGCTTCAGCAAGGAGCTTTTTAGCTGCTTGAGGATCATACGGAAGGCGCTCGGCTGCCTTAGCGCTCCAGCCGTTCGTCTCGGATGAAATAATGGATCCGTTCGGAATAGAGAAGCCTCTCATCACCGCACGCTGGAGCGTTTTAATGTCAATGGCCTGATACAAAGCCTGACGAACTCGGATGTCTTTAAACGGGTTTTTATCTGTTTTCTTACCGTCCACGAAGACGTAAGGAGATTCGTCGCGCATTTGGTCCAAAGAGATCATGAGCACGCGCAGCTCAGGACCGGACTGAAGCTTAACCTTAGGATTGTTCTTTAGACGCTGAATATCTTGTGTTGCCGGGTCTGGGACAAAGTCCACTTCTCCGGACAATAAAGCAGCCATGCGGGTCGCCGCAGATTTAATCGGGGTATATATCCCTTCTGTGACGTTTCCGACTTTATTGGCTTTATTCCACCAATCAGGATTTTCAACAAAAACTGTTTTGATATCGACTTCACGAGACTGAAGTTTGAAAGAACCGGTGCCGTTTGCGTGCTTTGCTGCATAAGCCTCTTCTTTAGCAACAAAATTCTGCGGCGCTGCTGCACCATGCTTTTCAGCCCAGGCTTTATTCAAAATTCTGAGGTAGGCAAGCTGATTGAGAAGTACGGGAGAATGATTAATAGTTCTGATCAAAACATCGCCGTTGGGCAGCGCTTCAGCGCCAAGAATACCTGCGGTAAATGTTTTGAACTGAGAAATCGGATGGAGGGCACGATTGATTGAGAAGGCCACGTCTTCAGCTGTCAGAGGTTCTCCCTCATGAAATTTCACACCTTTGCGCAGCTTGAATACAAAACCTTCGGGAACCGAAGTCCAGCTTTCTGCCAGACATGGCTGTACTTTTCCTTTGTTGAGATTTAGTAATGCTTCGTAGACGTAAGAGTTAGCGGTATTGTTAAATGCTTCGTTTTGCGCATGAGGATCAAAAGTTAATATGTCCCCTTGGCTGGCCCATTTGAAAGTAGCGGCGTAAGCCCCTGAAGAAATACCGATTCCCATTGCGGCACAAGTCATTGCAATTGCTACGAGTCGTCTCATGACAAATCTCCTATGAAAAGTAGACAACAATAGAAAATTTATATCATGAGGCAGGCGCAAAAACCGCTTTGAGGAAAGAAATTTAAGGGGGTTTTCTTGCGCCGGACAAAACAAAACCTCTTGAACGGTTAAGTCCAAGAGGTTTGTCTTTTATGGAGAGCCCGGAGACTACCTACTTTCGCAAGAAATACAACTCACTATCATCGGCGTGGAGGCGTTTCACTGTCCT
>URYO01000060.1 GCA_900552195.1 uncultured Sutterella sp.
GGATCGGTTCCCATGGCAGCTGCATCAATATTCGGTTCCACGAATAAGGCTTCCACTTCTTCGGGTGTGTAAACCTGCTTGCGGTTGCAGAATCGGCAGTTAACTTCAATCTTGCCTTCTGCCTTCAGAATATCCATGCATTCCTGCTTGCCCAACTGCAGCAGCATGCTGTCAGTCTTGTCGCGGGAGCAGTTGCATTCAAAAGTGATGTCGGTTTCTGCGACGGGAACGAGTTTTTCCTGCCAGAAGAGGCGATGAAGAACATCTGTCGCAGGAACGTTGAGCAGCTCATCCTTAGTAACGGTGTGAGCGAGCTGCAGGATTCTCCCCCAGGCATCCGGATCTGAAATTTCGCTAACGTTGCCGCCCACCGACGGCATTTTCTGAATGACAAGGCCGCCGAGTTTCTTGCTGTCAGCGGCAAGATAAAGCTTGGTTTCGAGCTGTTCGCTCTTGGCCATGTAGTTTTCAAGATTTTCGGCAACGGAGTTGCTTTCCAGAGAAACCATGCCTTGGTAAGGCTGAACTCCCGGTCTGCGGTCCTTCGGGTCAAGGATCAGGGCGCAGAGACCTTTACCGTCTTTGTTGATCAGTTCCTGCAGATCCATTTCCGGCTTAATTTCCGCACCTTCACGGATTTCGGCCATTGCGCGAACGCTCATCGGATTGCGGACTTCGGCGTAAATGAAGGCGATCGGGCCGGAACCCTTAACCTGAAGAATCAGGCTGCCCTCAAACTTGATGGTGCTCGAAAGAAGAAGAGCCCCGGCTGTGAACTGTCCGAGCAAAGCGGCCACGTTTTCAGGATAGTGATGGAATTTAATCATCTCCTGCCATTCTTCGGCCATTTGTACGCAGGCACCGCGAACCGGCGCACCCTCGAACAAAAATTTAATCATGCGGTTGTTAAGATTTTCTTTTTTATTTTCTGTCATAGATTGATGTGGTTACCTAAACTTATACATATTTTCACTAACTCGTGAATTTTAGTATTTCGCTCGCTCGGGGTATACCCCCGATATGTTCAAAACGGACAAAGAGCTAAGCGTTTCACTGATGGATGGTCGTTGATGAAGCAAATTAAACGCGCAGATCTGCATATGCATTCGACATTTTCGGATGGTGTGGAAGAACCCGAAGAATTGGTTATTCGAGCTAAAAATAACGGCGTCGAGCTGATCTCGCTGACCGACCATGATGAGACGGGCGGACTTGAACGCATGAAAGCAGCGGCCGCTCAGCACGGGCTCCAGTTTGCGAACGGGGTAGAAATCAGCGCCGATTACGGGGAAGTTTCCATTCATGTGGTGGGGCTCGATTTTGATCCTGAAGATGAAATGCTCCAGGCGCTCTTAGGACGCATCCGCGCTAACCGGTTTGAAAGAGCAGTGCAGATAGCCGAAAAATTAGAGAGGCTTGGCATGAAAGGCGTTTGGGAAGGCGTTTTGGAAATTGTGACGAATCCCCGACTCATCGGACGTCCGCACTTTGCCGCGTGGCTCGCACAAAACGGTTATGTCGAAGATTACAACGCCGCCTTCTCCAAGTATCTCTCCCGCGGTAAACCCGGTTACGTAGAACGCGCTAAAACCTCCATCCATGAAGCAACCTCGGCGATTCTCAAGGCAAAAGGTATTCCCGTTCTAGCTCACCCGGGCCGATACAAGCTTAATGAATGGGAATTCGACAGCATGTTCAAGGAGTTTACCGAAGCGGGAGGCCACGCGATTGAGGTGACGACGGGAAGCCATACCCCCGGACAGAATTTGCTTTTTTGCGATTTCGCTCAGTCGAGAAATCTTTGGGCCTCTACCGGCAGTGACTTCCACCGTCCTATGAACCGCTGCGAGCCCGGTCTTCAAGGCGATTTACCGAGAACAGTTGAGCCCGTTTGGAATCATTTTCGCGCGTCATGAACCGCACACCTATACAATACTGACCTAAAAATCAGGCGGTTTCTCTTCGCCCGAATTTATATATAGAAAAGGTCAAAGTAATGGGATACATATTGCAAGTGATACCTGAGAGCCCTCAGCCTCATCGCATCGAACAAGCCGCGAAGCTCCTGACAAAAGGGCAGGTGGCTGCTGTTTCTACCGACACCGGTTTTTCTTTGGTTTGCCGTTTGGACGACAAAGAAGCGCTGGATAAGATTCGTCTGATTCGTCAGCTGAGCGAGAAGAAGCACTTCACGCTTTTCTGTGACTCTCTGTCTCAGATGAGCAAGCTCGCTCGCGTCAACAATACCGGCTACCGCATGGCAAAAAGCGTCACGCCGGGGCCATACACCTTCATTTTGGAAGCGACTAAAGAAGTGCCCCGTCGCCTTTCTCATCCGTCTAAGAAGACCATCGGTTTAAGAGTTCCGTCTAATAAAGCACTGCACGCTTTGCTGGAAAAGATCGGAGAGCCTCTTGTCGGCACGACGGTCATCATGCCGGGCGAGGAGGAACCGCTTTCTTCCGCTTGGGAAATTCAGGATCGAATCGGTGACCAGCTGGCTTTCATTTTGGATGACGGCACTTCCGTAATCGGTGATACGACAGTGGTCGATCTTTCCGGAGACGAACCCGAAGTTATCCGTGAAGGCTTAGGCTCGGTTTCTGCCTTAGGCCTTTAACAAAGCTCCTATCTAATCAGCTCCTCTAAAGAAGCATATGGACATTTCTTCAATTGTTCAGACGATCGCGGTTTACGCGATCCCTTTGATTTTTGCGATCACGATTCATGAAACGGCGCACGGTTACGTCGCTAAGCTCTGTGGCGACCAGACGGCCTACATGCTCGGCCGCTTAACGCTGAACCCGATCAAGCATATTGACCCGGTAGGAACGATCTTGGTTCCGGGTGCGCTGCTGATCGGCAGTGCGCTGACCGGCATGAGCGGCATTGTGTTCGGTTGGGCAAAACCCGTACCGATCAATTTCCGCAATCTGCGCAATCCTAAAACCGACATGATCTGGGTGGCGGCAGCCGGTCCCGGCGCCAATCTGATCCAAGCCATCCTTTGGGCCATCTCACTCAAAATTTTGATCTCCATGGGCATTTACGAAGATTTCTTCATAAAAATGTGTGTGGCCGGCGTCAGCTGCAACATCGTGCTCATGGCATTGAACCTGATTCCGATTCCTCCTCTGGACGGAGGCCGCATTGTTACCGGTCTTCTGCCTCCGGGAATGGCTTGGCAGTACTCAAGAATCGAGCCGTACGGAATGTGGATTTTGTTTGCGCTGATTCTGACGGGAACTTTGTCCTTCCTTATGCGTCCGTTCATGAGGATGGGACAGGCAATCGTTCAGTGGTTCATTTAGTTCGAGGATAAGCACATCATGAGAGCACCTTACATTCCGTCCGAGCATGCCGTTAAAGGATTAAACGCTGAGCCTTCTGCGTGGATCAAACGTTTTTGTCCGCTCTTTTCTCCCAACGCTAAGGTGCTGGATATGGCCTGCGGCGCCGGCCGAAACACTAAGCTCTTGGCTTCTTTCGGCAACCAAGTGACGAGTTTGGATCTCGATGAGCGCTGCAGACCTTACATTGAGGTAATTCCGGGCGCGACGTTTATGCAGGCGGATTTAGAAGGGGCTCCGTGGCCGTTCGAGGATGAAGTATTCGACGTGATTGTCGTGAGCTTCTACCTGGAGCGCTCGCTTTTTCCGCATCTGGTCAAATCGTTAAAGCGGGGCGGATACCTTATTTATGAAACCTTCATGCTTCCCTTTGAAGGGTTTGACGGCAATCGCGCAAAGAGCCCGGATTTTGTACTGAAGCCTTTGGAACTCATCGATGCTTTCCGGGATACGCTGGAAGTGTTCGCATACGAAGAGTCGCTGATAGAAAAGGGCGACTGCTTCCAGCGGTTTGTGGCTAGAAAGCCGATCAACGGGAAAAATGTTCCGGTGATCCTGCCAAAAGAATAAATCTTAGTGAAATCAATGATTATGGAGCCTCGTTAGGCTCCATAACTTCTATACAATGAATTTGATAAACCAACCAAGGATCTCACCTCAAGGAGTGACTGATAATGATTAAAGGCAGTATTGTTGCACTGGTCTCGCCGATGTTCGAAGACGGCACCATTGACTACGACTCTTACCGCAACCTCATTGAAATGCACATCGCCGCCGGCACTAACGCCATCGTTGCCGTCGGTACAACCGGCGAAAGCCCGACGGTTGATTATGACGAACATAACGAACTCGTTCGCGTCGCCGTTGAAACGGCAGCCGGCCGCATCCCCGTGATCGCTGGAACAGGTTCTAACTCTACGAAGGAAGCCATCGAGCTTTCCGCTTATGCAGCTTCCATCGGCGCAGATGCGACACTTCAAGTTGTTCCTTATTACAACAAGCCGACACAGGAAGGTCTCTTCCAGCATTTCAAAGCAATTTCCGATGCAGTTGATATTCCTATTATTCTCTACAATGTTCCCGGAAGAACGGTTGCCGATTTGAAGAATGACACGGTGCTTCGTCTGCTGGAGATTCCGAACATTATCGGTTTGAAAGACGCAACCGGTGATTTGGGTCGCGCTTCCGAACTCTTGAGCCGTCTGCCGAAAGATCGTGAATTTGCGATTTACAGCGGCAACGATGATTCCGCTTTAGCTTTGATGCTGATGGGCGGCGCCGGTGTTATTTCCGTGACTGCCAATGTGGCTCCGGAACTCATGAGCCGCATGTGCGCGGTGGCCTTGGCCAACGATGTCATGGGCGCTCGTGAAATCAATGATCGCCTGATGCCGCTGCACAAAGAACTTTTCTGTGAACCGAACCCGATCGTTCCGAAGTGGGCCCTTCACAGAATGGGACTCATTCCTCCTGGAATCCGTCTCCCGCTGACACCGCTTTCCCCCTCGAAACACGAGCAGGTTGAGCGTGCATTGATGGTCGGCGGATGCATCTAATTCACTGAGCACCACGAAAGAGGCGGTATAAGCTAAAATTACCGCCTTAATAGTTTTAATTTTCCCGATTTTCCAGGGAGTTGGAGTGACTAAATGAGCAGATTTCCTCTGCGTGCCTGTACTGTTGCCGTCATTGCGGCCTCTTTGACCGGATGTCAGTACTTGGGCTCTAAATTTACAGACGAAAAGATTCAGTACGAGAGCACAACCAGCCGCGCTCCGTTAGAAATTCCGCCTGATCTTTCACAGCTCCCGATGGACGATCGTTTTACCGTTCCCGGTAAGACTCAGACCGTTACGGCTACTCAGGTTGCTGAAACCGAGCAGGCTCGCAAGAACGCTTCCGGCGCCGCTGTTGAGAACGGCACCGCTCCGGTTCTTCCCAAAACCGTCGTGACAAAAATTGTTAAAGACGGCAGTGAAAGATATATCCAAGTCAACCTGCCTCCGGAACAGGTTTGGGAATCTCTGCTGGACTTCTGGCCTTCAGTCGGTCTTCAGGTTGAACGAGAAGATCCGCGCGCCGGCGTGATGGAAACCAACTGGGCAGAAAACAAAGCCAATTTGCCGCAGGACATTATCCGAGCTACGCTCGGCAAGCTTCTCGACTCCGTTTACTCCACCGGCGAACGTGACCGTTACCGCACTCGTATTGAACGCAATGCAAACGGCGGTACCGATATTTACATCACGAACCGCCGCATGGTTGAGGTCTATACCAGCTCCAGCGAAGAACACACTGCCTGGCAGCCGGCTCCGGCTGACAAAGAACTTGAAGCCGAAATGCTGACTCGCTTGTCTCTGCGCTTGGAAAATGACTTCAATCCGAAGCAGAAGACCAGAGAAGAAATCGAAAAACAGCCTGCACTGCAGAAAGCCGCTCCAGTTTATATCAGCCGTGAAATCAAGGGAGCTGACGGCAAGACGGAAGCCCTGGAAATCGACGAAGACTTTGACCGCGCCTGGAGACGCGTGGGCGTCGGCCTTGATCGTGTCGGTCTGAACATTGAAGACCGTGACCGCTCTGCCGGTATCTACTACATCCGCTATCTGGATCCGGACTACGAAGTTAAGAAGCGCAACGACGAAGGCCTCTTCAGCCGCTGGTTCTCGAAAGAAAAACCCGTCGATGCACCGCTTTATCGTGTCAAACTTGTTTCTGACGGCAATAAGACAACTGTCACCGCAATGCCTGACAGTGATAAGACCGATCCTTTGAGCACTTCTGCAAGAATTCTGAATCTGCTCCAAGAACAAGTCAGATAAAAATTCAAATCAAATTCGAAGCCGGCGCCTTAAAACGTCGGCTTTTTCATAGGAGAAAATAAATTGCGCCGAACTGACCGCGAAGTTACTGATGTTCAGAAGATGAAAGTGATTCTTGATCGCTGCAAAATCGTGAGCTACGCCATGTGGGATGGAGAAAAACCGTACGCAGTGATCATGAACTTCGGTTATGAATTTACGCCTGAAGGGAAGCTCCGCCTCTACAGCCACAGCGCGCTCGATGGTAAAAAAGTTTCCATCATCCGCGGCATCTGCAATAAAGTGGCTGCGATTATGGAGTGCGGAGAGCGCGTCGTCATTGATCTCGAAATTCCTTGCAAGAGCGGCTCGGCTTTCCAAAGCATCATGGCTAACGGAACGATGAAAATCCTTCAGGGCTCGGAAGCCCGTCACGCGCTCGAAGTTTTCTATCACCACCAGACCGGAGTGGTGCCTTCCTTCCCGGAAGGTGCGGAAAACTTCGTCACGATGTTCTGCTTAGAGTGTGACGAATACAGCTGCAAGATCTGCGTGAAATAACCGTTCTGAGGTGATCGAAAGCCTTTATAACGCTTCAGACTGGTAGGATGAGCGCAGTCAAAAAGGAAGGTTTAAAACCATGGCAGAAACAGTAATTGGAAAAGATACGGTTGCTTGGCTGAAGATCGATGTTTTTGATCTCACCGGAAATCAATTACAGGAAGGCCCGGAAGAAGGCTGGCAAGTGTTGTTCGGACACAATGATATTTTCCCGAAACTTGAACAGGCCTTGATGGGTAAGAAGGCACGAGATACCGTTACGCTGACGCTGGAGCCGGAAGATGCTTTCGGGGAAAGCGAACCGGAACTGATTCGCTCCGTTCCGCTGAATTTACTCGGTGACAATGTTGAACCCGGTATGAAAGTCGAAGGCGTTCCCGGAGAACCGAGCGACGGAAGATTTTATACCGTGATCGGCAGCGATGAAAATCACGTCTTCTTAGACGGTAATCATCCGTTTGCCGGCTGGGCTCTGAAGTTTGTCGTTAGAGTCCTCAAGGTCGAAAAAGCTACGCCGGAAGAAGTCGAAGAAATGGAAGCGCCGGAACTGCTGGAGGTCGCAGATCTGGTCAAAGAGGCTTCAGAAACCAAACACTGATTCACCGAAGAATCAAATATGCGAATGGCTCGACAAAGGTCGAGCCATTCGCATTAAAAAGACAGAAAAATACTATTTCGTCTCTTTGGCTTTCTTTTGCA
>URYO01000061.1 GCA_900552195.1 uncultured Sutterella sp.
GGCGTTGGTTAAAGGAAAGCACACTGGCATTTATCAGATTGATGCGAAGGCAGTTATTCTTGCTACCGGCGGCATCGGCGCAAATCCGGCTCTGATTCAGAAGCTTCGTCCTGACATTAGTCCGGAAGTAAAAACCTCTAACCAACCGGGTAGTCAGGGCGACGGCATTATCCTCGGCGAAAACGTCGGCGCCGCAGTTGTTGATGCCAAGGAAATTCAATTGAACCCGACGCTTCTTGTCGGCTCGCCAGTGATCGTTTCAGAGACGGTTCGAGGGGCAGGTGCGGTTTTTGTAAATAAAGAAGGCAAACGCTTCATTAGCGAATTGACGACAAGAGATAAAACAAGTGCTGCGGTTTCAAAACAAACCGGAGGCGTTGCCTACGAAATCTTTGACCAAAAAGTTAGAGATAAGGTTAAACAGACCGGAGCCGCTTTCGAGCTTGGACTGGCAAAAGAAGGCAAAACCTTGGAGGAACTTGGCAAAAACGCCGGAATTGATCCGAAGAGTTTGGCGGCAACGATTGCTCAATACAATAAGTATGCTGAAGCAGGAAATGATCCTGAATTCGGACGTCCGAAGATCTCGGCCAAGGTGGATACTCCGAACTTCTATGCAATAGAAGTGACTCCCGCAATCCATTATTACATGGGCGGCTTGAAGATCAATCCGCAAGCTAAAGTAATCGACAAGAACGGCAAGGTCATTGAAGGTTTGTTTGCAGCCGGTGAAGTTACCGGAGGTGTTCACGGAAAGAATCGACTTGGCGGCAATTCTATTTCCGAGACCATTACGTTCGGCCGGATTTCCGGAGAGGAGGCCGCGAAACGTATTAACAACAACTAATTAACGACTTAACGTGTAATCTGAGATGCCGGCAATTTGCCGGCATTTTTGACAACACCGATAAAAAAGGCGGGTTCGGAACCCGCCCTAAAAATACTCTAAGAGACACGAAGCGGTGCCGCTTGCTTTCGGCACCGCAATTCAAAGATTAGGCTTTGACCTTCATAGCGCCGAAATCTGTAATCGAAGAAATGAAGCGGATCTTCGGAGAAGTGCCGGCATCTTTATTGATGATCTGAGCCTTAGCAATCAAGGCTTTCTGAGCATCGGTCGGGTTGTCGTAGTCCACTAACTGCAAAGCTTTAGTTGAGCAGACTTCAACGCAGGCAGGCAAGCGTCCTTGGGAAGTACGATGGGTGCACAGAGTGCAGTGCTCGGCTTTTCCAGGGATGCGGGTTGTCCAAGCTGTCGGGCTGGCACTTCTTCCGCCGAGCGGCTTGAGGTCTCCGTAGTAGGACTGTTTGTTCGGATCGGAGAATTTAGGAGCACCGTACGGGCAAGCTGCTAAGCAGCCTTTGCAGCCGATGCACTTCTTCTGGTCGATCAGAACTTCACCGTGCGGTCCGAAGTAAACGGCTTTTACCGGGCAGACCTTCATGCAGTCGGGATCTTCGCAGTGCATGCAGGAGACGCGGAAGTATTCGATAACTTTTTCAGCCGGATGCTCAAGCCTTTCCAAATGGTTCCACTTCACACCGGGCGCAACTTGGTTTTCTTCTTTACAAGCGACGAAGCAGGCGTGGCAGCCGACGCAGTCGTCAGCATTAACAATGATTCCATATTTGCTCATGACGATCTCCTTAGGCTTTCTTTTCAATACGGACGGGATTTTCGAAGTAGCTCGGATAACCTGACAGCGGATCGCGGTTGCCGCGGTTCATGAGTTTCTGGGTGTTCTGATTGTCGAGCCAGCCGTACTGAGCGTCAATCGTGCCGACAGGAACAATCAAAGAGACCACTGCTTTGGCTTCTACTGGTCCGCCGTAGGGAGATGTAATAAGGATGGTATCGCCTTCCTTAATACCTCTGGCCTCAGCATCCTTCGGGTTGATGTTGACGTGCAGGCAGTCTTCGATTTCCATCAGATAGGGCTGGTCCGTACGGGTCTTGCTGTGTGTGATGTACGGTTTGCGAGAACCGTTCATGAGGCGAAGATCAAATTCTTTGCTGAGCTCGGTCATCGGTTTGTATTCCGGGAGGCCGGGGTAGCCGAATTTAGCCGCACGATCCGAGAAGAAGTCCAGCTTGCCGGAATGCGTGTTGAAGCCGGGTTTGCCGTCAGGACGGAGTCTTCCGTCTTCGTACTTCTTGAAGCCGGGTTTCGGAGCCGGGATACGGCTGATCTGAGGCAATGCATTTCTAAACTTAACGAGGTCGCCGCCTTCGTACTGATGAAGGATGAAGTCGAGGGCCTTTTCCGGATCGCCGTCGAAGAAGTGTTCGGGTTTATCAACGATGCAGCCGAGTTCCAGTGCAATACGCCAGTCTTCTTTAGCTTCTCCGAGCGGTTTGATCGGTTTACGAACTGCAATGTTCGGACCGTACCAGCCGAAAGGAGCATGGCGTTCATAGTTCATCGCAGCAGGCAGAATAATGTCCATGTTGCGGTGGCTGTCTTTGCGATGGAAGTAATCTGTTGCGAAAGCAAAATCTAACTTCGAGAGAGCGTCGTTATAAACATCAGGCTGCGGCCAGATGTTGACGTTAAAGCCCCATCCGCAGAAGACTTTGACCTTGCCGTCGCGAACCCATTCAGGCAGATTGTTCGGGCTAGTCTGATCCTGCAGGTCATGCCAAAGCGGAAGTTCGTCTTTATCTAAGCGGCGAGCTTTCACTTCAGGAGAGTTCCACCACTTCTTGTCGGCCATAGCAGGATGCAGACCGAAGGCGGCCATGGACAAGCCTTTGGGAGGCTGACCGAAGGGAACGCCGCCGGGGATGTCGATGTAACCCATCAGGATTGGCAGCAGGAGCAGACCGCGAGTGTTGTTCACACCGTTGGAGTTGTGAGACAGAGACTGAGTCGTCAGAGTGAAGGAGCCCGGACCCTGAGCCCAGAGGCGAGCGGCTGCGACAACTTTGTCGACAGGTACACCAGTGATTTCCTGAGTCTTTTCAGGAGTGAACTGGTCAACGTACTTGGCGTATTCTTCGAAACCGTGTGTCCACTGATCGATGAAGGGCTTATTAATAAGGTTTTCTTTGATCAGGATGCGGGCGATACCGGCTGCTAAAGCGGCGTCAGTACCGATGGCCGGAGCCAGATGGATATCAGCGATTTCCGCGGCTTTCGTTCTTCTCGTATCAACCGTGATGATCTTGCAGCCGCGTGCTTTTGCTGCCTTGATGGCTTCCCACCAACCCAAGGGCTGAGCCCAAACGTTGGTGGCCATGATCATATAAACCTTAGTATCTTTAGTCGGTGTGGAGCCGTTGTTGGGCTGCCCGAAGTTGAGCTGTTCAGCCATCATGCAGCCGGAGCGGCACGCGGCGGAGGATTCTGTGGCCCAAGTAGGAGAGTCGAAATAACGAGCCAAACGATAAATAGAGGGTCTCGGTTCTTTCGGGTCGCCTGCATAGAACATGACAGATTCGGGGCCGTATTTCTTCTTAGCGGCGAGCATATTGGCGGCGATGGTCTTGTAAGCCTCATCCCAGGTAATACGAACCCAGCCCGGATCTTCTGCGCCTTTGGGAGCCGTACGCTTCATCGGATAAAGCAGACGATTCGGGTTATACAAGCGCTGCAGAGTGCTCATGCCTTTAGAGCAGAGCCAGTGACGCGGATTTTCTTTCCAGTTCTGAATACTGATGATGTTATTGCCCTGTGCCTGGAATTGAATTCCGCAGGAAGGTACATGGTTGCAAGAATCGCAAATGGCAAAGCCCGTCCATTCCTGAGGCTGGGGGTTTGCAGCCTGTGCAAGAACGGAAGTGGCCGGAGAGACGGTCGGAAGAGCGGAGATTGCCTTGAGAATTTGCCTTCTTGAGAGTTTTTGCATAATTGTTTCTCCTTGGTCAGCATTGGGGTGCTTCTGAGTGAAATTTTGGAGCGATTTTTACACTTTGAATAGAGGAGTTTTCCTGTCATATTTGATTAAAATTGACAGAAATACTCATCAAAATTGATAACGATATGGTCCAAGACCGTCCCAACAGTGAATTGCTTAGATTTCTCGCTGAGTTTTACGATTCTCGCAACCTTATTTCTACGGCTAATCGCCTAGGAAAGGGCTCTGCGACATGTTTTCGCCTATTAGCCCAGGCCCGTGAAATTTTTGAAGATCCGCTGTTCGTAAAGAGCGGGCGTGCAATGATGCCGACACCCAAGATGGACTCCTTGATTGGCGAAATCCAGTCCATTTTGATGCGCATTGATCGCCTTCCCAGTCCCAAGGTATTTTCTCCTGAGGAATTGACACAAGATTTTCGAATTGGCTGTATTGATAATGCTGCGTTGCGTTTTATCGTTCCCTCGTTAGCCATTCTTTATGCTCAGGCCCCTAACATTCGCCTTTCTATTATTTCTCTTCGTGAGCATTTCCAGTGGGCGTTAGAGAAAGGCAATATTGATATCGTCATTTATGCTCCGCCCAACCTAAAGTTAAGAGAACTCGGCAAGAAATTTCATTACGAGACTCTGTACAACACGGATCACTTGTATGTGGTCAGAAACAGTCATCCTTTGGCGGTCAAGCTGAGAGAAGGAAAACAGCTCAAAAGATCAGACTTGAAGAATTATCGTTTCATTGCCGTGAAGTACGGATATTCGGAAGGCAAGATCACGACAGACTCCTCGGGTTTTGAAGAAGGGAGCAACATCGCCATTGATACGCCGTATCTTCTAACAGTTCCGCACATGCTAACCCAGTGCGACCTTATCGGGCGCCTGCCGGAATCATCTGTGAAAGAACTTATCGGCAATTTGCCGCTGACCATTCTTCCAAAGAATTTGGTTGCTGATCCGGCTTGGACGCCCGTGTTTTTGTGGCATGACCGTACGCATTTTGACCCGGCGCACCAGTGGTTTCGCTCGGTTTTACTGCGCAGTCTCGAAGAAAAACGAGCTCAAAAACGTCAAGGCAGGAAGAATAGCGAAGAGGAGGAGGTTGGGCGAACGCAATAAGACGATCAGAAGAGTGAATCTATTGCCGAAAACGACAGGTGAAATTTGCCTCGCGGTTACACCTGCAAAAGCTAACCTTATGTAAAATCGAAACTTTTCACAAGAATAATTACTTTTGAGTCACAAGGTGAATCAGTCATTACGTTTTGATAAGAAGGATCGAGATCTGCTCGTCAAAATTAACGAGGTCATCGATTCCGGGAATGTGTCTTCTGCAGAGCAGGAGACTTTTAGAACCTCTCTGCATCCGCACGGCATTCAAAACATGGTCAGCACCCATGAAGAACGAATGGCGATGGCTGAAGTTAACCTTTTGCAGCGATTAAATGACGGAACGGGCGTTGAGGCAAGGCTTTCTGCTCTTAAGACGCTTCATGAAGAAGTGCTGTACAGTGCACAAACTCCATTCCGTTTTAATACTTCACGAGTGCTGATTCAGCTCATGAAGGAGATTGTCCGCGCACGCGGTAATGAAGAAGAGCAGCTTCGTCTGATTCACGATTTCCAGAAAGTGGCGGCCGGCAATCCCCGCATTGTGCGCGCCTTTCTTTCTAAATTCTTCTTGCTGGAGATGCCGGAAGAGTGGAATCAGAAAACAATGGACGACCATGTTCACGATGCCAACACCATGGGCCGCAAGAATCCGACCTACCTGGTGATGGACGCTCGTGTCAAAGGAATTCGTCGTCTGACGGTTGTTTACTACAACTTTGTCGATCCGAAGGTGGTCTACGAACTTTATGAAGCTGCCCATATCATGGGCATTTCGGTTCGTCTAGGCATTAAATTTAAAGCTCGTTTCCATGACCGTTACGTCGAATTCCTTTGGACGCCGAAGGGCTTTACCGATACAAAATCGGTTTTGGACTTTTTAAAAGAACCCGAAACCGAAACGTTAATGCAGGAAGGGCGTGCCGTCGAAGACTGGGCCAGAGAAGAAGTCCTTCAGACCTTGGAAGTCTTTAATGCTAGGCACGCTGCAGAAATCTCGAAGGAATGGGGCATTGAGGTTCCTCCCCTGTCCGAAAAAGAATTTGAAGAGTACGTCGGCATAGGACAAACCACGCTGATTCGTCTCTCTGAATTTGTGCATTCCAAGCTGCTCCCGCTTGTCGAAGCAGAAGCTGAAAAGGTTAAGCAGGAGCTCTTGAGCGCCTCTGCTGAAGACCAGGGCGTTCTTCAGGAACGACTGAAAAAACTGGATGAGTTAACTTCTGTAGTGCTCTACCAGCGTTGGCTTCGTCCGTCTTGTAATCCTGAAATTCCGTCGCTCTCTGAGCCGGCGGATGATGACCGTCCGGATTTGCTAAAGATCGACGTTCAGGGTCTCCTTTCGCGCCTGATGCATATCCGTCCGTCGTCGCGGATCACGCTTCTTACAGGTAAGCTGACAGATGCAGATGTTTTAGAGCTCCTTTGGCTCGGAGAAGGCCGGATTTCGCATCTGGAAATTCTGAACATGAAGGAGCGTGAGCTCGGACGCGTCAAACACATGGACGAGATCAACCAGCTGCAGCAAGCGATTAATCGTCACAATGCGATAGAGCTCAAAAGAATCATCCAGAGCATGCGCCAGCGTTCGGAGATTGCGCAAAATCCGGAACGCAGTGCACTCTTTAATGAGTTCCTCGAAAACATTCCTCGCATCCTGAGTTTTTATGCCAACCAGCCGCTCGGCAGCCGGTTCGGATCCGACTCTACGACTATCTTAGGAACGCGATTTGGTATGGGCTTTGCCGTACCCGACACGCTCCCGCGCGGTGCGCAGAAGATGATTGAGAAGGAAAGCGATGAATCTTTCCAAATTCCTCTGCATGTTCCGGTTCAATGCATTGATGTCTATTCGGAGCCCGAGGAAGTTTCTCCTTTCGTGAAGTGGGTACGCAAGAATTTGGGCTTTACCAAGTTCGGAATGAAGCATTCGAGAGAGTGGGTTGCTACCTACGCCAATGCAGAAGTCACAACGAATAACTGCAACGTGGTTTCTCTCGGCGGCATCACTCGCGGCAACACTAACGGCCTTGTGACGGACGAAACCAAGGAAGAGAAAGAAAAGACCGGCTTTTCGTATACCAACACGACGATCCTGAACATTATTAAGGTCACGATCGGCTTCCTGCCGGCGTTCCTCACCTTCATGCTTACTCAGAATTGGTGGGTGCTGGCTTGGTTCGGTGCTTTGATTTGGTTCAGTATTACCGGTATCCGCAATATTATTCAGGCGGTTATCGCCGGCGGAGGCTTCCAAAAGGGCGCCCGTATCGATTGGAAGTCTCTGATTAACTGGTCTCGCGTCAGTGACTCTTTGATGTACACCGGTATGTCGGTTGGCAGTCAGATAAAGATGTATGGTGATGAAAAGAATACCTTGTTTCCACTTTATCATTTTCTTCGGCGCAGGG